>CAYVWT010000006.1:24021-39701 GCA_964455565.1 uncultured Clostridiaceae bacterium
CAAATTACGACAAGTATTGACATATTTTGCGCATAATGATATATTACTTATAAAAAGTCGTAGAATTTTTAGAGGTTTTTGTAAATGAAATTATATAGCGAAATTATTTCACGTTTCTTATTTCTAATAACAATTACTATATTTTTATTATCAAGGATTGTTACAATAAACGCATCTACTGTGGTATTGCAAAATGAAACATTTGATAATTATACATATAGCTGTGATTTTGCAGGTTCAACCACAAGCTCAAATGTGCTTACTCCATTTTCAAATAACTATGGTGTTTTTAGCGTTTTATGGCCATACAAAATGACAGCAGGGGTAGGTATAAATACAGGAATAATTGCCGTATCAACAAAGAGTTCACCTTTTAACACAACAAATTCATTAGAACAATTCACCTCAACGCTAAAGGGTTTTATAAATCCTCAAACACGCGCACCAGCAGTGATGTCAGTTACAATTAATGAAACGACACCATTAAGCCAAAAAGTTTTGATGGAAGCTAATTACCTTTTCACGGAGGCTAAATTTAGTAAAACCGTGTTTTTGGCAAAAAATACATCTAGTTACTCAAGTCAGGTACAATATCCGTTTAAAATTATTTTTTCTAACATCGGAATGATAGATGTGTATTCAGGCAATTCGGAGGTTGTTAAATCTGTGCCTTGGGAGATAAATAAGTGGTATCACGTTGCACTCTTAGCGGATATGGAGAATTCAATAATAAGCGTATATGTAAATGGCGAAAGATTAATAGAAAATTCAGCATTTACTGCCCTAACAAGTAAAATAATCGGTCAAATATTTTTAAGCACAATAACAGGTTTGCCAACCGTTACAGATACGGATAAATCAGCAGTTTTTATAGACGATGTTAAAATTACAGCAGGAGACAATATAACCTATGATGTTTTAAACTCAAATGCAGATATTGTATCTACAGCCTTTTATATATTAGATAACTCGTTGTTAACGATTAAGCAAGTCCCAAAGGCTACAACCGTTGCGAATTTCAAAAGCAAGGTTAAGCTTGCTCCAAATACAACCTTGAATTTGTATGATATGAATGGAATTTTGCTATCAGATATTTCAGAAGTGACAGATACCACAAAGGCTGTTGTAACGGCTCGGAATGGGGTTACAAAGAAAATGTATAGCATATCAGTTGTTCCGAACCCAGAATTTAAAGCAGACGGACAAGTAATTAAAAATATTGCAAATGCGTATGGAAAAACCCTTGAAGCGACTGTGGAGGTCATAAATGATGGAACTCCATATCCTTTAAGGGCAATTCTTGCATTATATAATAATTATGGTAAAATGATAAAAAGCAGTATGTCAGAGCATACACAAGCACAATCAGGCACAACAACATTTACTACCAATATAAATGTTCCAAACCCAGTAGCAGGCGAAACATATAAAGCAAAGTTTATGCTATGGAATTTATTAAAACCCGTTAGAGAAGTAGTAGAGCTAAAACAACTTTAAAAAATCCTCTCGGCTATATAACAAATTAATAACATCAAGCAGGGCGTTTGCCGACAATTTTGTTGGCAAGCCCATTTTTTTTGCAAGTCGCTGCCTATTACTGGCGCTATCTTTCCCACCTGCAAGCCCAAATTCGTAAAAATCTGCCTTAGTTATAGGGTTAACGTTTTCATTAGCTGTAACCCCTGCTTTTTTTAGCGCATCAATAATTAAGCTATCACTAATGCCCTCAACCCCAAGAAGTCCCTCGGCTCCACATTTATCCTTACGCTTTTCCTTGCCTGCAATTTCGGGGATATATGCGTGCTTTATGGGAATATCACCAAAGCATTGCTTAATATAATTGCGAATTCTAAAACCAGCGCTGTCCGAATCTGTAAGCACTATAATGCCTTTTTCGCTTGCCAATCTTTTAAGCAGAGCCATTTTTTGCTTGTTATTATACAGCGCAAAGCCATCAGTTGTTATTATAACAGCATCCACAATTTGCGACAGCTTAATTTTATCATATTTGCCCTCAACTACAATGACTTCCCTAATTTTTAGCATAGCCATCCTCTAAAAAAACGTAATTTGGCTACTCACGTCCATACCGTCAAGACAGCCATGTGTTTTTAAAATATCAATAACGGTTTTACTCACCTTTGCACGAGTGCGAAGATCATCAATCGAGCAAAAATCCTCAACCTGCCTTGCATTAACGATAGATTCAGCAGCATTAGTCCCAAGCCCTGCAAGTGCATTAAGTGGAGGCAAAATACCATCACCAGTGCTTAAAAAGCTTGATGCGTGGGATTTATATAAATCAACAGGAAGAAATTTTATCCCCCTTGCAAACATTTCACAAACGATTTCCAAAATGGTAAGAACGTTTTTTTCTTTTGCATTTACCTCGTTACCCATAGCTTCAAGCGCAGTACGTTTTCGTTTTGCGTTTTCAGGTGTGCACATAATTTCTGCATCAAATTCATCAGCACGAACGGTAAAATGTGCAAGGTAAAAAGCCTCTGGGTGATGAACCTTAAACCACGCAATTCTAAAAGCCATAGTTACATAAGCAACAGCGTGCGCCTTTGGGAACATATATTGAATTTTGTTACACGAGGCAATATACCATTCTGGCACATTGTTTTGGCGCATAAGGATAACATCATCATCTGAAAGACCCTTGCCCTTACGAACACGCTCCATAATATCAAAGGCACTCTTAGCAGGCAAGCCACTATACATAAGGTTTGTCATAATATCATCACGAGTACAAATAACCTCTTTAAGTTCGGCAATTCCCTTTTTAACAAGCTCCTGCGCATTGTTAACCCAAACGTCTGTTCCGTGGGAAAGCCCAGAAATTCTAACAAGCTCGGCAAAGGTTGTGGGCTTTGTGTCCATTAGCATTTGGCGAACAAATTTAGTTCCAAACTCGGGAACACCAAAGGTTCCAACCTCACTTCCGATGTCAGACGGCGCAACTCCAAGAGCGCTTGTGGTGGTAAAAAGGCTCATAGTTTTCTTATCGTCAAGAGGAATAGCCTTAGCATCAACACCTGTTAAATCCTCTAACATTCTAATCATAGTTGGGTCGTCATGCCCAAGAATATCAAGCTTTAAAAGCCTACCACTAATTGAATGGTAATCAAAATGCGTTGTAATTATATTTTTTGTATCATCATCAGCAGGGCGCTGAACAGGGCAAAATTCGTGAATATCATGCCCCATAGGAAGTATCATAACACCACCAGGGTGCTGACCGGTTGTGCGCTTAACACCACAGCAGCCATTAACCAACCTATTTTCCTCTGCCTTAGAAGCTATTGTTCCACGTTCATCAAGATATTTTTTGACAAAACCGTATGCAGTTTTGTCGGCAAGCGTGCCGATTGTGCCTGCACGGAAAACATAGCCCTCGCCAAATAATTCCTCGGTATATTTATGTGCAGAGGCTTGATAGTCCCCAGAAAAGTTAAGGTCAATATCTGGCTCTTTATCTCCCTCAAAGCCCAAAAAGGTTTCAAATGGAATGTCGTGACCGTCCTTATGCATATTAGTTCCGCAATCAGGGCAGGCTTTATCCTCCATATCTGCACCGCAACCAATCGAGCCATCAATTATGAATTCGCTATGCTTACAATTCGTGCAAACATAATGAGGTGGAAGGGCGTTAACCTCGGTAATGTCGCTTAAAAATGCAATAAATGAAGAGCCAACCGAACCCCTCGAACCAACCAAATACCCATCGGCGTTGCTTTTTGTAACAAGGCGCTGTGCGATTAAATACATAACAGAAAAGCCATATTTTATAATAGAATTAAGCTCTTTATCCATTCTTGCCCTAACAATTTCTGGCAGGTTATAACCATAAATACGAGTCGCCTTTGAATTGCTCATTTCCATAATTTCATCCGGGGCATTGTCCCAAACAGGAGGGAAAGTTCCCTTAGGAACAGGAAGCATTTTATCGCACATATCAGCTATTTTATTAGTATTTTCAACAACAACCTCATACGCCTTTTCCTTGCCTAAATATGCGAATTCTTCAAGCATTTCCTCTGTTGTTCGCATAAATAAAGGTGCTTGATTATCTGCATCGGAAAAGCCTAAGCCAGCCTGCAAAACTGCACGGTAAACCTTGTCCTTTGGGTGAAGAAAATGCACGTCGCAGGTTGCAACAACAGGTTTTTTATAATAATCACCAAGCTCAACAATTTTTTTGTTAATCCTAATTAACTCGTCCTTGCTTTTAACAAGACCATTTCTAACCATAAAATCGTTGTTTGAAAGTGGTTGAATTTCATAATAATCGTAAAACCTTGCAAGTCTACCAATTTCTTTTTGGTCCTTGTTATTAAGTAGCGCACGGTATAGCTCGCCTTGTTCACAGGCAGAGCCAATCATTAAGCCCTCACAGTGTTTAAAATAAAGAGATTTTGGAACACGAGGCTTTTTGAAAAAGTAGTTAAGGTGAGAAGCCGAAATAATCTTATACAAATTTTTAAGCCCTGTATAATTTTTTGCAAATATAATAGCGTGTGAGTAATGCTTTTTCTTAACGTCTTTATCGTCATCAGTAAATGCCTCGTTAATATCCTCAACACTTGTAATTTCCATATCAGCAAGCCTGCTTGCAAAATTAAGGTAAATAGCAGCCGTAGCCTCTGCGTCATTAACAGCACGGTGATGCCCACCAATTTCAATGCCAAGGTGGTCTGCAACTATGTTTAGCTTATGCTTATCAAGCTGTGGAAGCATACACCTTGCAAGCTCCACAGTGTCAATATATGTTGGGTTAAAGGACAATTCTTGTTTTACTGCATTTGCCTTTATAAAGCTCATATCAAAGCTTGCATTATGGGCAACCACTACTGAATCACCACAAAATTCAATGAACTGCGGAATAATATTTTCAATAATTTCGCTATCTGCAACCATTTCGTCAGTAATTCCAGTAAGCTTTTTGATTTTATCTGGGATTGGAATTTCAGGGTTAACAAATGTGCTAAACCTGTCCACAATAGCACCATTTTGAATTTTAACAGCACCAATTTCTGTTATTTTATCATTTGTGGAGCTAAAACCAGTTGTTTCTATATCAAAAACAACAATATTTTCAGTTACACCCTGCCCATTTGCCCCAAAAACTATTGGCTTGCCAATGTCAACAAGGTATGCTTCAACACCAAAAAGAACTTTAATATCAGCGCCTCTTGGCATTTTATCAACAGCAAAAGGAAACCCTTGCACAACGCCATGGTCGGTAATTGCAATAGCCTTGTGCCCCCATTTATGCGCAACCTCCATAAGCTCCTTTATATCAACCATAGAGTCCATAGAGCTCATTTGAGTATGTAAATGAAGCTCTACACGTTTTGTGTCAGCGTTATCCATACGGATAAATTTTTCAACCTCGGTGATGTCATCAACCATAACTACGACCTCACGAGAGTATTTGTCAAACTGTGCATTTCCTCGCACACGCACACGCACACCCTTAACCAGTCTGTCCTTCATTCCATTATAAACCTTTTTTTCTATGCCGAATATCTTACAGCTAATTGAACGCTCAAAGTCTGTAATATCGAATTTTAAAATATATTTTCCATCTCGTGTTTCACGAGCCTCAATTTCATTTGCAAAAAGCTCACCCTCAATAATAACCCTTGCAGAAAGCTCATCAACGTCTTTAATAGGTGTAAAATCACCTTTAATAGGTCTGCCATATATTATTTCACCTAAGTTTTTAGGCTTTTCAGTTGGCTTTTTCGCCTCAGCCTCTGATTGCCTTGTTTTTTCTTCTTTTATCTTTTCATAGTCCTGTATTGGCTCAAGGCATTCAGTAATTTTAACAGTAATATCAACATCAAAATGGTGCTTTGCAACCTTTGAAATAGCATTTTTGCAATCACCACTAATTAAATTTGAAGCGCCAAGCCCTGTAAGCTCTATGGAAAGCTCATCAGCCAAAAGGCTAATTTTAGCAGCAGATAAAAGTGCCCTATCGCTCGGACACCTTGCCAAAATATACTCTGTAATTTGGCTAAAATTATCCGAATGGAATAGAGTTTTGTCATAAACAGGCGTAATAGATAAGCTTTTAAGCTCATATTCAGAGCATATTTGCCTCTCGATAGCTTCAACTTCACTTAGGCAAATTATTTTATTAAACTTAGCTACTACATTAATTTTTCTTTCGTCTTTATGTATATTTATTTTCACTATTTCAGAATCTTCTAAAATACTACTGTTAACCCTTGCAAAAACCTTTGCTAAGCTTGTCATTATAATTCTCCTATTTCACTTATTAATGTTGCAACGATTTCACTTTCTGGAATTTTGCGAATAATCTCGCCTTTTTTGAATAGTATTGCGCAGCCATCTCCGCCTGCAATACCAATATCAGCATCTTTAGCCTCACCAGGGCCATTAACCACACAGCCCATAACAGCAACCTTTAATGGCTTGTCTATCTTTGCAATCGCCACCTCAACCTCGTTTGCAATCCTCACTTGGTCAATCTTACAGCGCCCACACGAGGGGCATGAAATAAGCTCTATCCCACCATTTATAATGCCAGTTGCACGAAGAATTGCCCTTGCTGCCTTAATTTCTTCAACAGGGTCGGCAGTCAGCGAAACACGAATTGTGTCACCAATACCGTCTAATAAAAGCGCACCAATTCCAATTGAGGATTTAATAAGCCCAGAATAAGCAGTCCCTGCCTCGGTAACTCCAATATGCAGGGGATAGATACCTGCACGCTCACTCATAAGTCTATACGCCTGCACAGTTTTTTCAACATCAGACGCTTTAAGAGAAATAATTATATCGTCAAAATCACATTCCTTTAAAAGGTTAATGTGCATAAAAGCACTTTCAACCATAGCCTCTGGCGTTCTGCCTAACCTTTTTTCAATTTCCGTATCAATAGAGCCCATATTAACGCCAATTCTAATGGGTATTTTGCGATTTTTGCACGCATCTGCAACAAGCTTAACCCTATCCTTGCCACCAATGTTTCCAGGGTTAATGCGAATTTTGCTTGCACCGTTATTTATACATTCAAGCGCAAGCTTATAATCAAAATGAATATCTGCAACAACAGGAATTTGAGCCATTGAGCAAATTTTGTCAAAAGCTATTGCCGAAGCCATATTAGGCACAGCAAGGCGCACAATTTCACAGCCAGCATCTTTTAACTGGTCTATTTGGTCAAGGGTAGCAGGAATATCAGCAGTTTGTGTATTACACATACTTTGTATAATAACTTTGCCACCACCAATTTTTACATCGCCAACATATACAGGCTTTGTTAGTTCCCTCTTTTTCATATTTTAGGACCGAATGCACTTGTAAAAAGCCTACTTACATCATTAGAGGTTGCAACAAGCATTAGCAAAATCAAAAGCGCAAATCCAACAAGGTGGACAACGCCCTCTTTTTCAGCAGGAATTTTTTTGCGCCTAATAAGCTCTACGATTATAAAAAACACACGCCCACCATCAAGTGCAGGAATAGGAAGCAGGTTAAATATTCCCAAATTTATAGTAATTACTGCTACTAAAAATAGTAAGGAAGATGAGCCTTGCTTTGCAGCAGAGCCAATTTCAGTAACAATGCCCACAGGGCCTGCCATTTGTTTAAAATTTATCTTTCCTGTTATAAGGTCACCAAGTGAAAGAAGAATTACCTTGCCCATAAATTCGGTTTGATAATATGCATTTTGCAAACGTGTAGGGAATGTAAGGTCTTCTACCTGTGGTTTAAAGCCAATAATATAGTAATTACCTTCTGCAAGTGTTGGAGTAAGTGAAACCGTTTTATGAACGCCGTCACGAATATAGCCAACTAAAATATCGCCCTCTTTGTACCTTGATAGCTCAAAGCTTACATCATTTTGGATGTTAACTTTCGTATTATTAATTTGCGAAATTCTATCCCCACTTTGCAAGCCGGCAATTTGTGCAGCTGAATTCGGAACGACAGTATCAATAACAGGAACAGCCACCTGCTGTGACATAAACATAATTACAATAAAAACTATAAACCCAAGTAAAAGGTTCATAAATGCACCAGAAACAAGCACAAACAAACGTGCTATTGCAGATTTATTGCTAAATGCACCAGCATCATCAGAGGATTCGTCCTCGCCCTCCATTTTGCAGTAGCCACCGATTGGAAGTATGCGAATTGAGTATTCTGTGCCTTTATATTGCTTTTTGAAAATTGCAGGACCCATACCAAGTGCAAATTCGTGAACAGTAATTCCCACACTTTTTGCGGCAATAAAATGCCCAAATTCGTGTACGAAAATAAGTACTAAAAAAACTACAATTGCCCAAAATGCTGTTACCATAAATTTTCGACCTCTTCTCTAATTTGCTTGTTAGTATCTATTATATCACTAAGTTTAGGATTTATTATATTTTTATGAGATTTTATACATTTTTCCACAATTTCGCCAATTTCAAGGAAACGTATTCTGCCATTTAAAAACATATCAACTGCCACCTCGTTGGCGGCATTAAGAACAGTTGGCATAGTGCCACCCATTTTACCAGCCATTATTGCAAGTGATAAGCATTTAAATGTGTCATAATCTGGCTGTGCAAAGGTCAACCTCCCAATTTTAGCAAGGTTCATAGGCTCGGACATTGAAGGAATTCTGGTAGGATAGCACAAGGCATAATGTATAGGCAACCTCATATCAGGTAAGCCCATTTGCGCCAAAACGCTTCCATCTGCAAATTCTACCATAGAATGAATAATGCTCTCACGATGAATTATTACATCAATATCATCATATTCCATATCAAAAAGCCAATGAGCCTCAATAATTTCAAGCCCCTTGTTCATTAGAGTAGCACTGTCGATAGTAATTTTCTTGCCCATGCTCCAATTAGGGTGATTAAGCGCTTCTGCAACAGAAACGTCTTTTAAATCATTAGCTTTTTCCCCGTAAAATGAGCCACCCGAGGCAGTAATAATTAACTTTTTTATTTGGTTTTTATCACAACTACCTATGCATTGAAAAATAGCGCTATGCTCACTATCAACAGGCAGAATGCTAACGCCATTTTTCTTTGCGGCGTCCATAACTATGCTCCCTGCAGTAACTAAGGTTTCCTTGTTTGCAAGTGCAATATTTTTGCCACTCTCAATTGCAGCCATTGTTGGAATTAGCCCTGCAATGCCAACAATCGATGTTACAACTGTGTCTACATCACAAACTGTGCTAACCTCACAAAGTCCATCTGTGCCTGCAACAATTTTCGTGTCCGTATCTGTAACTGCAATTTTTAGCATTTTAGCAGAGTTTTCGTGGGCAACTGCTGCCACTTGTGGCTTATATTTTCTAATTTGCTCTTCAAGCAAATTTATATTCGAATTTGTAGAAAGCCCGAGAATCCTCACGTCACCCAAAAAGCTTGCAACTTCTAAGGTCTGCGTTCCAATAGAGCCTGTGCTTCCAAGTATCGATATATTTTTCATAGGGGTTACCCCTTCCATATTATCGCAAAAGTATTAACAAAAAAATAAATAAATGGTGCAGTAAATATAACACTGTCAAATCTGTCCATAACTCCACCATGACCTGGCATAATATGTCCATAATCCTTTACAGAATATTGGCGCTTAATAACCGAAGCCGCAAGGTCACCAAATTGTGCCATAGCCGAGCTTAAAACACCAAGAATTGCAACATAAGTGTAATTAACCTCAAAATGGAACACAAATTGCAGTATCCAGCCATAAATTAAAATACCAATAGTGCTTCCGATAAGCCCACCAATAGCACCCTCGATAGTCTTTTTAGGGCTAATTTCGGGGCAAAGCTTGTGCTTGCCAAAAAATCTCCCTGCCAGGTAAGCAAAGGTATCGGTAAGAAAAGCACTCAAAAAAACCAAGCAAATAAGGAATTCACCATAGGGCATTTTCCTAATAAAAACAATATGTCCTAAGAAAAAGCACACATAAACTGTTAAAAAAAACATTTTAGAAATATCACTAAGCTTTAATGAATTGCTCTGCATCATATAAATCAAAAATAAAATTATTATATAAACATATAAAAGTGGCATAAGTAGCATACTGTCGAAGGAATGTGCGTATGTAAAGGCAAAAGAGGCAGCAAGCCCTAATATTTGCAGGGGTAGATATTTAGCAAGCCCAACAGCAGAATAAAGTTCAAGCAAGGCAGCAAAGGATATTAAAGCAATACCAATATTTATGTACACCTTTCCAGAAGCAAGAACAACAATAAGTAATAATATCCCTATAACGCTTGAAATTACACGTTTTAGCATTGCTTATACCCCCCCATATCGCCTATTCCTATTTTGAAATTCACAAATTGCCTTATTCAAATAATTTTCGTTAAAATCAGGCCACAAAACATTGTCAAACCAAAATTCAGCATACGCCGATTGCCAAAGCAAGAAATTCGACAAACGCATTTCGCCACTCGGTCTTATAATAAAATCAAGCTCAGGTAAACCTTTAGTGTAAAGGTATTTTTCAATAGTTGCCTCATCAATTTCACTTACAGGAACTTTGCTGTCTACAATATCACGCACAGCGCAAACAATTTCGTATCGTCCACCATAGTTTATTGCAATATTAAGCGTAGTTCCAGTATTGTTTTCGGTTAATTTTTCTGTTGCAATTATTTGCTCTTTCATTTCTTCTGAAAGAGGAGTACGGTCACCAATAATTTTAATTATAACATTTTTACCGCCAAGGTCACGCTCTGCATTTGAAAGATATTCAAGCAGTAATTGCATAAGTGAATCAATTTCTGCCTGTGGGCGTTTCCAATTTTCAGTAGAAAATGCATAGGCAGTAATTGCCTTTATGCCAATTTTATCACAGTAAAGAGTGATGTTTTTAAGCACCTGTGCCCCAGCCCTATGCCCTACATTTCGTGGCAAGCCACGCTTTTTAGCCCACCTGCCATTGCCATCCATAATAATGCCAATGTGCGAGGGAAGATTATTATAATCTATCCCACGCACATTTTTCTTTTGAAAAAACTTAAATAAAGCCATCAATTAAACCTCTAAAATTTCTTTTTCTTTTTTTGAAAGAATTGTTTCAATTTCCTTAATCTTTACATCAGTAAGCTTTTGAACATCAGCCTCAACAGTTTTCAAATCGTCCTCTGTAATTTCACTATTTTTCTTTTGCGCCTTGAAAAATTCAATAGCATCACGCCTAATAGAGCGAATGTGAACCTTCGCATCCTCTGCTTTTTTGTGAAGAGATTTAGCAATATCACGCCTGCGCTCCTCGGTAAGAGAAGGGAAGTTAAGCCTTATAACCTTTCCGTCACTTTGTGGGTTTATGCCAAGGTCAGATTTATTAATTGCCTTTTCAATCTCACTAAGGATACTTGCATCCCAAGGTTGAATAATAAGGGTGTGCGCCTCTGGAACTGAAATATTGCCTATTTGGGTAAGAGGAGTAGGAACTCCATAATAATCTACGCTAATCTTGTCTAAAACCGCAGGGTTAGCACGGCCTGCACGAATAGAGTTAAGGTCGTCGTAATAAAAATTTATTGATTTGTCCATTTTTGCACCGAATTCTGCAATTTGTTGTTTCATAAAAAATCCTCCATATTTAATTTATTACCTTACAATTGTACCAATTTGTTCTCCACGAACTGCACGAGTTATGTTTTCTGGCTTATCAAGACCGAAAACAAGAATTGGAATATTATTGTCCATACAAAGCGATGTCGCTGTAGAATCCATAACTCCAAGACCTTTATTTAAAACATCAAGATATTTCAAAGAGTCAAATTTAATTGCTCCTGAATTAACGTGTGGGTCGCTGTCATACACACCATCAACCTTTTTAGCAAGAAGAATTACCTCTGCATCAATTTCAGCCGCACGAAGAGCAGCAGCAGTATCGGTTGAAAAATAAGGGTTACCAGAGCCACAAGCGAAAATAACAACACGAGATTTTTCAAGATGGCGCATTGCTCTACCTCGTATGTATGGCTCGGCGATTGATTTCATATCAATAGCAGTTTGAACACGAGTAGGAACACCACGATGTTCAAGTGAATCTTGAAGAGCAAGAGCGTTTATAACAGTAGCGAGCATTCCCATATGGTCGGCACGTGTTCTATCCATATGTTTACCGCTTCTGCCACGCCAAAAGTTACCACCACCACAAACAATAGCTATTTGAACGCCAAGGTCAAGACAAATTTTAATTTGGTCAGATATAGCACCAATAGTGTCTTCGTTAAGACCAAAGCCCTTTTCACCAGCTAATGCCTCACCACTAATTTTAATAATTACTCTTTTGTACTTAGGCATAAAATTCCTCCATTATATTATTTGCAAATTTAACGATTTTCCTTCTCAACTATCTTTCCCAAATAGCTTAAAAACTCATCACGTAACTCATCACGTTTTAAGGCAAATTCAACAGTCGCCTCTAAAAAACCCATACGGTTACCCACATCATAACGCCTACCGGTAAAGTCATATGCATACATTGGCTCTTCCTTAGCAAGAACCTTAAGTGCATCAGTAAGCTGAATTTCACCACCAGCACCAGGAGTAGTTCTTTCTAAAATCTCAAATATAGTAGGTGTAATAATATATCTACCTAATATAGCAATATTACTTGGAGCTTTATCTATTGCTGGTTTTTCAACCAAATCACGAACCTTGTATATTTTATTGGCATCAATTTCACAATCAACAATACCGTATTTATTTACCTCGCTTTTTTCAACATGCTGAACGCCTAACACTGAGGTGTTATATACGTCAAAAACATCAATCATTTGTGAAAGGCAAGGTGGCTCTGCATCAACAATGTCATCACCTAAAAGCACAGCAAAAGGCTCGTTGCCTACAAAAGTTTTAGCACAAAGAATAGCGTGACCCAATCCCTTTGGCTCTTTTTGACGAATGTAGTGAACGTTTACCATATTAGAAATATCACGAACAAGCTCTAAAAGGTCATCCTTGCCACCCTTTTCAAGCTCATTTTCTAATTCGTAGGACTTATCAAAATGGTCTTCAATAGCACGCTTGCTCCTGCCAGTAATTATCATAATGTCTTCAATCCCAGAAGCTACAGCCTCTTCCACAATGTACTGAATGGTAGGCTTATCAACAATAGGAAGCATTTCCTTTGGTTGTGCTTTAGTTGCAGGTAAAAAACGAGTTCCAAGCCCCGCAGCAGGAATAATAGCTTTTGTAACTTTCATATACTCGCCTCCTTGATATAATATAATAAGTTTACCAAAAATTACACTAAAAGTAAAGGAAAAAATGCCTCAATTTTAAAAATCGAGCTTGGATACTAATTATTATTAAAATGCTGCGAAAGTTTGTATGATGATTTTTTAATATTGAGATTACAGTACAGAGAAATGTAAAATGATACCGTAGCATTAAAGAGTAAAAAAGAGGAAAACGCCGAAAAACAGAGCTTTAAAATTGCAAATTAAATATTTGAAAAAAACACTTGACAATAGTTTAAATATGGATTAAAATAACAAGGGTTAAGTAAGAAAAGGAGGTAGGAATATGAGCACATATATGGCAAAAGCAACTGAGCTTGAAAGAAAATGGTATATAATTGATGCTGCTGGCAAACCACTTGGAAGAGTAGCAACTGTTGCAGCAACAATACTTCGTGGCAAACACAAGCCAACTTTCACACCACATGCGGATTGCGGAGAGTTTGTAATAATAATTAATGCAGACCAAGCAGTATTAACTGGTAATAAGCTCGATCAAAAAATGTGGTATCGCCACACAGGGTATATTGGCGGAATGAAAGCAATAAAATATCGTGACCTTATGGCAACTCGTTCAGATAAAGCAATGGAACTTGCTGTATGGGGAATGGTACCACACAACACACTTGGTAGAGCTGCACTTCGCAAGCTTCATATCTATAAAGATGCAGATCACAAGCACGAAGCTCAAAATCCAGAAGTTTGGGACAGAGAAATTAAGTAGAGAGGTGAATTTAATGGCTGGTATATCATACTATGGTACAGGAAGAAGAAAGAAATCAATTGCGAGAGTACGTCTTATCCCAGGTACTGGAATTATAACAATAAACAAGCGTGACATAGACGACTACTTTGGTCTGGAGACATTGAAGTTAATCGTTCGTCAACCACTTGAAGTAACTCAAACAACAGGTACATTTGACATAGTTTCCACAGTAGTTGGTGGTGGAGTAACAGGTCAAGCTGGCGCAATTCGCCACGGTATTTCTCGTGCATTATTAGAGGCAGATATCGAATATAGACCAATTCTTAAAAAGAGTGGGTTCTTAACACGTGACCCACGTATGAAAGAACGTAAAAAATATGGACTTAAAGCAGCAAGACGTGCGCCACAGTTCTCCAAGAGATAATTGCTATATCCAATTTTTGCATATTTTTGCAGAAATTGGATATACTATTATTGGGGCATAATTTTTATGCTTCAAAAAAGGAGTAGGGTTGTAAAAAGCACAAAAAATATCCAGCCCAACTCCGAACAATTTAGGAGGTAAGTATGCGACTGATAGACAAAGATGGTAAGCCACACCCTAGATGGCGCTTAATTGTTATTGCAATTTCTGTAATAGCGGTTGGCGCAATAACTTTCGGTGGAATGGTTTACGCAATGTCAAAACAGGTTAGCATTGTGGACGGAGTAAATGAAGAAATTAGTTTTACAACGTACGCAAACGTAACAATTGAAGTTTTGGCGGAAAAAGGCATCGTACTCGGCGAAGCAGATGAGGTTACTCCGAATTTAGACGAAAAAATATCTGACGGAGTGAAAATTATCATTAGCAGAGCTAAAAACATCACAATAATTGATGGGGGAAATTCCTTTGACAAGCTAACTGCAAAAAAGACGGTTGAAGAGGCACTAACCGGGGCTTCTATACAGGTTGGTGAAGGTACGCAGTTAAATGTAGCACTTAGCGATGAAATTACCGAAAATATGGTAATTGACATTTATCGTTCAAGTCAAGAACTCATAACAGAAGATGCACCTATTCCATTTAAGACAATTAAAAAACCAACTACTAAGCTTAAAGAGGGCGAAACAAAAATCTCTCGTGATGGTGTAGATGGTGTGACACAAAAGGTATATAACGTTTGCTATGAAAATGGCACGCAAGTTAGCCGTGAATTAGTATCAAAAACAGTTATAACAAAGCCTGTTGATAAAATTATAGAATATGGTGCTCAAAACATACAAAAGATTGCAGCGGTAGAATACCACAGAGGCGTAAAGGTATCTCGTGGTGAGGAATTAAGGTATAGTGCAGTAATTACGGTTTCTGCATCTGCGTATGACCTTAGCTACCAAAGTACAGGAAAAAACCCAGGCGATAGAGGCTATGGCAGGACTGCCACAGGCTCAACTGCTCAAAAGGGTACAGTTGCTGTTGATCCAAGAGTTATACCCCTTGGTTCAAGGCTGTATATCGAGGCGGCAGATGGTTCGTGGACATACGGCAACGCAGTAGCGGCGGATACAGGTGGAGCAATAAAAGGTAATAAGATTGATTTATTTATGCCATCTAATTCGGAGGCAAGGCAGTTTGGAAGACGAACAGCAAAGGTGTATATTTTAGAATAAACTTCTATCTGCTGGGAAATTACTTTTACAAATACTGTAATAAACAAATGCGTTAGGCAATTT
>CAYVWT010000007.1:0-36432 GCA_964455565.1 uncultured Clostridiaceae bacterium
TTTATCCGTATAATATTGTTACAAACTTAACCGAATATAGGTCACACATTGTATTAGTGCGTGAATTCACGTCCTGTAGGACGAAAAAATTGACACCAACTTCTACTAATATACCAGTTTTATCTACATATTGACTTGTACCTAATAAGAATTCAGCCCTAACACTCCTACCAATCATACTTGCCAAAAAACCAGGGATATAATCTGCATCTGTAACAGATGGTGCGCCTTCTCGTATTAACGGATACATAGGTGCAACAGGATAACTGGGTACGGAAGGAGATAATGGGCTTGATGGGTTTATATTAGCGTACGGAGTTACCATAGTGCTCGGTGCCATTGAACTTTGCATCTGAGGAGATTGCGCTAAATTACTTGCCAAAGGGTTATATGTCATTTTGTTTGTTTTCATTGGATTTATATCATAATTATTCAAACTAAAACAGCTCCTTATTTTTTATGTTTTCGCATAAGATGAAGTTGGATTAAAAATGCAATGTTGATTAATTCGAGTGAACCAATAACCATTCCCATTATACGGAAAAAAATTAGGGCATTTTGGATTGAATGGATTCATATACCAAAGCGCTTCCCTTCCCGTTCCGAGGTGTACACCCCCACCTAATGCCCAATCAGCAACCCTATAATGTATTGGCTCTGGCGTGGCAGCCCATATATTTTGTGTGTTTTTAACACCACCAATAACGGTTTTATAGCATGAATACTGGCAAGACTGCTCTAATACCTTGCGCAAATCTCCTTGACCTGTACGCAAATATTCACCGTATGCAACGTGCACTCGGTTCATAATTGACGTAGCAACAGCCTTCATACCATCCTCGCCCTCGCCTCCTGCTTCACATTTAATCATTCTTGCAAATAATTCCCTTGTATCCACATTTTTCACCTCAATAATAGTGTATACATAAAACATAAAATTTGTTACAAGCATTATACCGCACTTGCACCATAAAGACGAATTGCTATTCGCTTTACAAGCCTGCTTCTGTGCCTGCGAATAGTTGAAGTATCGCAACACATAAGCTCTGCAATGTATTCGTCCCTCTTTCTTTCAATGAATTTCAGCCTAATAATCTTCCCATAATCATCTTCTTCAATTGACTCTAAAACATCATCAAGCCTTGCTAATTCTCGCCTGCCGTCTTGCACCTGTTCGTTTATTGCGTCAATTTTTATTTGTTGAAGCTCCTCAGGCGAAAGCCGAACCCCACCACTAACAGAACGATATATTATATCCCTCGAACGCTCGGCAACTCCCTCTTTTTTCAAATCTTCCATATCTTTAATATCGTTTTCAAGCTTTGCCTTAATATCATTATACGCATATAACCTACGCTCTGCCCGTTTGTATAGCTCTTTTGCATCACTCAAACCTATCACACTCCTCACTCCAATTATCAAACATTTCAGAAGCCACAATCTTGGAAAGTAGCTCTGTAAAAATATCCTGCAACCTGCAAAGGTCATCAAAAAAATAATTGCTAACAAGCTCTTTGTTTTTTTCTAAATTCTTTAACATACAGTCCTCATGCACAATAAAACGCCCATTCATATACACTTCATCAAGGTTGTATATATAGTCCCCAGCGTATATTTCCCCATTACAATGCTCGCAAAATGAGATAGGCTGTTGGTTTTGAAAATCACAATGTTCCACTGCGCCCTCCCAAGTTCAACACTTGTGAACTCTTAACACTAAAAATATCATCATAACCAACCTCAAATATGTCTAATAATTGAGATATTTCAGATGCACAAAATTGACCTAACCCATTCTCCTTCCTATTATATGTAGCCTTAGAAATGCAGAGTTTATCTGCTATATCCCCCTGTGTTAATTGCCTTTCTGCCCTCAACCCTTTAAGTTTTAAAACTGGATTCACCGCTGTGTTTGTAATCATTATTTTCTCCTTATATGTTTTATTTTTGTGAACAAGTATATTATAATTCACACAAACGAAACTGTCAATCACAAAATATCTCACTTTTTTTAGCAATTTTAATATTATTTGTTGCGTTTATGTTAACTTTATAGTATAATAGCTTTATAGTATACTTAATACAAAAGGAGATTTATTAATGGGATATTCATTCGGTGAAAGATTAAAATATTTAAGACAACAAAAATTTATGACACAAGATGAGCTTGCACTTGATTTAGAAGAATTAGGTTGTAGCGCAACAACAAAGTCTGCTATCTCACAATACGAAAATAACAAGCGCCTTCCAGAAACGAAAGCGCTTGTTATTATTTCAAAATATTTTAATGTATCATCAGATTATTTGCTTTGCCTCGACAGCCCCCATTGCCCTGCCCAATCAAGCGAAGACGAGCTTGAACTCATTACTAAATATCGTGCGCTTGGCAAAAAACAAAAGCTAATGATAAATGCTTATGCAAAAGCATTATTTGACGATTTGACCTAAATAATACTCAACTGAATCTACAAGCGCCTTCCACGAAGCGTCAATAATATCAGTAGAAACACCAACTGTGCGCCAAGACTTTTTGCCATTTGTAGAGGTTATTAAAACTCTAACCTTAGAAGCAGTTGCCTCTCCTGACCCAAGCACACGCACCTTATAATCCACCAAAAACATCTTTTTAAGCTCTGGGTAAAAAACTTCAAGAGCCTTTCTAAGTGCAGTATCAAGTGCATTTACTGGTCCGTCGCCTTCTGCGGCGGTCATTTCATATGTGTCCCCAACAGAAATTTTTATTGCAGCAATAGAGCTAAATTCGCTACTTGGCTCATTTACTATCACGTTAAACTTTCCTAATTCAAAATGAGGCTTAAACTTTCCAAGTTCACGAGCGATAAGAAGTTCTAATGAACTTTCTGCGCCCTCAAACTCATATCCATTATGCTCCATTTCCTTTAATTTTTCCAAAATCCTCTTTGTTTCTACGCTATCACGTTTTAACGAGGGCTCAACCAACTGCAAAACAGGTAAAATCGCAGAACGCCCTGCAACCTCACTCATTAAAAGTCGCCTACTGTTACCAACATCGTTTGGTGACAAATGCTCATAGGATGAAGATTTTTTAATTACTGCATCGCTGTGCATACCACCCTTATGTGCAAAAGCAGCAGCCCCAACATACGGCGAGCGTGCGTCCTGCGCCACATTTGCCGCCTCGCAAATTGAACGTGCTACCTGTGTAAGTAATTGCATCTTATCCACAGGAACACAGCTATAACCAAGCTTTAATTGTAAATTAGCAATAATTGTGCATAAATCCGCATTTCCACAACGCTCACCAAAGCCACCAAAAGTGCCTTGAACCTGAGTTGCACCGGCACGCACAGCAGAAATACTGCTTGCTACTGCCATACCAATATCATTATGTGTATGAATTCCAATTTCAACATCGCTAAATGCTTCTTTAACCTTTGCCACCATTTCCTCAATCTCAAAAGGAAATGTTGCGCCGTTTGTATCACAAAGCACAAGTGCTTTTGCACCTGCATCATACGCAGCTTTTAGTGTTTTCATAGCATAATCAGCGTTTGCTTTATAACCATCAAAGAAATGCTCGGAATCAAAAAATACCACTTTCCCTTTTTTGGTTAAATAGCTTATTGTACTTGAAATAATTTCTAAATTTTGCTCTAATGTTGCATTTATAATATCAGTAACGTGCATATCCCACGACTTACCAAAAACGCTTATATACTCCATATTAGTGTTTAAAATAGCAGTTAGTGCCGCATCATCCTCTGGTCTGCCTCCAACCTTATGAGTGCTTGTAAACGCAACTATTTTTGCGTGCTTCAAACCCAAATCCCGCACACGCTCGAAAAATTCACAATCCTTAGGGTTTGACGTTGGGTTTCCGCCCTCAATATAGTCAACACCGAATTCATCAAGATATTGCACAACTGCAAGCTTATCCTCAACTGAAAATGAAACTCCCTCACCCTGCGCACCATCTCTTAAAGTGCTATCAAATATACTTACTTTAACCAAAATAACACCCCCTAAAAAATACGGTTAACAGCGCTTAGATAAGCTAAAATTGATGATTCAATTACGTCTGTGCTAACGCCTCTGCCAACGCAAACCTTGTCGCAACAGGCAATGCGAACATTAACCTCACCAAGTGCGTCCTGACCACCTGTTACGGCACGAATAGAATAATCTTTAAGCTCAATATCACATCCACAAAGGTCATTTATCGCCTTAAATGCAGCATCAATTGGTCCATCACCTGTTGCGGCGCCAGTTAGAATTTCATCATCCTTTTTAAGCTGAATTGTAGCAGTATTTATCATTCTGTTACCGCTTGAAATTTGGAAGCTTACAAGTTCAAATTTCTTATTTCCTTTTTCTAACTTACTATCAATAATTGCAATAATATCCTCATCAAGCACATTTTTTTTGCGGTCTGCCAAAGCTTTAAAGCTTTCAAAAGCCTTGTTTAGCTCCTCATCACCTGAAAGAGTAATATTAAGCTCCTTCAAACGGTCAACAAATGCGTGCTTGCCACTATGCTTTCCAAGTACCATTGTATTTGATATAAGCCCAATGCTCTCTGGCGACATAATTTCATAGGTCGTTTTTTCAGAAAGCACACCATGCTGGTGAATTCCACTTTCGTGAGCAAAAGCATTTGCACCAACTATTGGCTTATTAGGCTGAATAAACACACCAGTCAAGCTACTTACAAGCTTACTTGTACGGCTAATCTTTGTTGTATCAATTTTATGCTCAAAATTATAATAATCACGTCTTGTGTTGAAAAGCATAACAAGCTCTTCAAGCGCCGCATTACCTGCACGCTCACCAAGTCCATTTATTGTACATTCAACCTGAGTTGCGCCCACATAAGCAGCAGCAGCCGAATTTGCAACAGCAAGCCCCAAATCATTGTGGCAATGAACTGCAATATCAACAGTTTCTATGCCCCTTACATTATTCATAATTCCACGAATTAACTCGGTATACTCGGTTGGGTTTGTGTAACCAACGGTGTCTGGAATATTAAGACAGGTTGCACCCTCTTTAATTACTGCCTCTAAAACCTTGTATAAAAATTCTGGGCGTGTGCGAGTTGCGTCCTCTGGCGAAAATTGAACATCGCTTGTATATTTCTTAGCGTGTTTAACTGCAAGTGCCGCATTAACAAGAACCTGCTCCTCTGTCATTTTTAGCTTATGCTTCATATGAATGTCGCTTGTTGCAAGGAATGTATGTATTCTGGGTTGAACGGCATTTCGGATTGCTTCCCATGCACGATCAATGTCTTTTTCAAGCGCCCTTGCGAGAGATACAACACCTGTATTTTTCATGCTGTTCGCTACTGCCTGTACGCCTTCAAAATCGCCAACAGATGCTATTGCAAAGCCTGCCTCGATATAATCAACGCCAAGCCTTTCAAGTGCAATTGCTATCTCCAATTTCTCTTGCAGGTTAAGATTCACCCCCGGTGTTTGCTCGCCATCTCGTAGCGTGGTGTCAAAAAACTTGATTCTTTTTGCCATTTGCCATTCATCTCCCTCTTTTTTAAAATTATAAAATATATTTTCTAATACGTAGCTTTGCGCCACGGGAATTAGCAAGTATTTTGCAAGCCTCAATATCCTCGGCTGGCAGGATGTCTACAACTGTAAAAATTACTTCTATACCTAATTTTGCACATTTCTCGCCAAAGCTTAAAAGTGCATTATATGCCTGCTTCCCATAATCACTATGGCATATATTTTCATATTCCACGGCATTTTTATTATTCAAACTGATTGAAACAGTGTCAAAAAGCCCTACCATTTCAGCAGTTACATCACGATTATTAATTAAATTAGCCTGCCCATTTGTGTTTACTCTAACCCTTACATTTTGGGTTTTAAGATATTTTGCAACCTCTTTGCAAGCATCAAACCTCATAAAAGGTTCGCCAAACCCACAAAACACAACCTCTTTATACCTTGCCAAATCACGCTTTTTTATGTCATCAATTATTTCGTCAACTGTTGGCTCACTTTCCAGCCAAAGTTCATTTGTTCCGCTTAAATCGGCGCTTGTTTCCCACCTCTTGCTGTCTAAAACTTCATCACTTTTTTGCGATGTCCTCAGGCAAAATTCACACGAATTCGAGCATCTATTTGTTAGGTTTATATATAATGAATCTTCAAGCTCATAGGTTATTATCAAGGCGATACACCCTTTCGGCGTTCTGATAGGTTATCCTTGCGGCTTCCTCAAACGAAATATCCTTAATTTCTGCTAACTTTTCACACACAAGGCGCACAAGTGAGCTATCATTTCTTTGCCCTCTGTGTCCATCTGGTGCAAGATATGGGCAATCCGTTTCAATTAAAATTTTATCAATTGGCATAACCCTTGCTACCTCTACCGAGTGACGAGAATTTTTATAGGTAAGTGGGCCTGCAAAGGATATATAAAAGCCCCTATTTACTATCTGTTTTGCCATCTCTACACTACCTGAAAAACAATGCAAAATTCCAGTTACTTTGCTTTTACCGAGTATATCTAAGGTATCCTTATGCGCATCTCTATCGTGAATAATTACTGGTTTATCAAGCTTTTCTGCAAGAAGCAATTGTTTTTCAAACCAATATCTTTGCGCTTCACGAGGGCTGTTATCGTAAAAATAATCCAGACCAATCTCACCAATTGCAACAACCTTTGGATGAGTTGCCCATTTTCCAAGGGTCAATAAATCATCATCTGTCATATTTCCAGCATCATGAGGGTGAACGCCTACCGAAGCATATATAAAATCGTACTTTTCTGCAAGCTGTATGCTCCTTTTAGAGCTTTTCATATCTGCACCAATATTGACAACCCTGCCAACACCACTATCTATTATCTTTTGAATAATAGCCTCACGGTCAGCATCGAATTTTACATCATCAAGGTGTGCGTGTGTATCAAACAGTAAGTTTTTCAAGCTCTAAAAGCTCCTTTGCTACATCAATTCTTGGAAACAACACTTCTCCTTTTTTAACTGTAAAGGCGCCTGTGTTATTCCAATCACGCTCAACATCCGTTGTGCCAATTTGCAGGTGTATTTTATCAGCAGTTTCAGGCATAAATGGCTGAATTAACGCTGAAATTATTCGTATACTCTCGCATAGGTTATAAAGAACCTGCGCAAGCCTTGCTTTGTTTTCTTCCTCCTTAGCAAGCACCCAAGGAGTTGTTTCGTCAATATATTTATTAGTGCGTGAAATTAATTTCCAAATATCAATCAGCGCATTAGAAAGCAATAATTTGTCTATTTCTTCACTGCTAAGCCTAACTGTTTCAAGTGCAAGGGTTTTTAGGTTAATATCAAATTCTAAGTCCTCTGCTCCCCCTGCTACTTCGCCCTCAAAATATTTTTCCACCATTGCAACCGTTCTGCTAACTAAATTACCCAAATCATTCGCAAGGTCGGAATTTATTCTGTTAATTAATGATTCATTTGAAAAATTACCATCTGCGCCAAAAGGCACCTCACGAAGCACAAAATATCTTATTGCATCTACGCCATATTTATTAGAAAGTATTATAGGGTCCACAACATTGCCCTTACTTTTCGACATCTTACCACCATCAAGAAGTAACCAACCATGCGCAAAAACCTGCTTTGGAAGTGGAACATCAAGCGCCATTAAAATGCAAGGCCAAATAACAGTGTGAAAACGTATAATATCCTTGCCTACAAGGTGAACATCGGCAGGCCAAAATTTGTTATAAAGTTCTGTGTCATTTGGGTAACCAAGTGCTGAAATATAGTTTGTCAGGGCATCAAGCCACACATAAACAACGTGCTTTTCATCAAAGGTTACAGGAATTCCCCAGTTAAAGGTTGTACGAGATACGCATAAATCCTCGAGACCTGATTTAATAAAAGAAAGCATTTCATTTTTTCTTGTTGTTGGCTGAATAAATTCAGGATTATTTTCTATATAATCTATTAGCCTATCTTGATATTTAGACATTTTAAAGAAATAGCTTTCCTCACTTGTGCGCTCAACCTTGCGCCCACAGTCTGGGCAAACGTCACTTCCGTTAAGCTGAGTATCTGTTAAAAATGTTTCACAAGGGGTACAGTACCAGCCTTGATATTCACTTTTATATATATCGCCCTTGTCGTATAGTGTCTTAAATATTTTTTGAACTGTTTCAATATGGTATTTATCTGTTGTGCGTATAAATTTATCATAAGAAATATTAAGAACGTCCCAAAGCTCAACTATTCCATCAACTATTCCGTCAACATATTCCTTTGGAGTAACGCCATTTTTCTCTGCCTTGCGTTGAATTTTCTGCCCGTGTTCGTCTGTGCCTGTGAGGAAAAGTACCTCGTCACCCATAATACGGCGATAACGTGCAACAGTATCAGCAGCAACGGTTGTGTAAGCGTTGCCTATGTGTAACCTACCACTTGGGTAGTATATTGGTGTTGTAATATAATATCTTTTGCTCATAGATACAGCCTCCAAAAAGTTATTAAATACAATTATATCATATTTAGGTTAATTTTTGCAACATATTTTTCATATATATTTCCTGTTAACTGTACTTTCAATTAAAATAGGGTTACATTCAAGGGTTACAATATCCCCGATTTTTGCATCTATACCAGTTATATCAATAATTATATTATACATACTTATTCGCCCAATTATCCTAACCTGTTTGCCATTTAGCGTTACATAAAGCTTTCTGCCGATGTTTTTTAAGTCCTCATACACATAGCGCAAAATATCTATAAACCTAAAAGTATCTCTAATTTTCTCTACACCAAAGCCATCCTTATATCCAACAGGCACAACTGCAATCACCGTTTCATTTTTTGTTTTAAATGTATCTGCGTAGCCGACTGTGTGCTTTGCAGGAATAGTTTTAATTTCAGCAATTTCACATTGCAAATGCGCAACCCTTTTTAGACTATAAACATTAGGAATTGGAAGCCTGCCAAGAAGCGCAGAGCCAATTCGCACAGCATCAAGCCTGGCAAAATCAAACCTAAGCGCACCACAGGAATTACAAATATGCCTTGTTTTTGGATAGATTCCATTTTTATTTAGGTTGTCCACACCCTGCATAAATAAATCAAATTGCGCTCTAACCGACTTATCGTCCTTACCAAATGAATTAGAAAAGTGTGAAAATACGCCCTCGTAGGAAATATTTTTAAAGGTTTTCAGCGTATCCGCAATGCTATTAATCTCGCCTGGTGCAAAGCCAAACCTACCAAAGCCAGTATCAATTTTAATATGTGCACGAATTGGTATATTTGTGTCATTTAGTACCTTTGCAGAACGCACACTGCCAACAGTTGCAATAATATTTAGCCTTGCAATTTTCCCCACATCAAGCATATTAGATGTAGAGCTAAGCAGCAGAATATCCCCCTCAAAGCCAGACTTTCTAAGCGTTCTTGCCTCCGAAAGCTCACTAACTGCAAAAAGGGTTACGCCGTTTTCTTCGAGCAAATATGCAAGCTCCACAATGCCAAGCCCATAGCCATTGCCCTTTAGCACAGCGATAATTTGTGAGTCACCACAAATGTCACGAACTGTATCTAAATTATGAATTATATCCTTGCTTTTTATAAGTAAATTCTTCATTATTATCTCCATTTCTGCTACGGTCGAAATGAATTCTCCCTTGCATAACCAAAAAGTTATGAAATAACTTTTTTATGGGATAAAATTCATTTAATTTACCCGTGCCATTTATTTTTTTGTTCAAAAAAATAGGCACATGGGCAAAGTCTTTCAGACTTTTTTCCCTTTTAGCACGAATAATCTTCGTCGTAGCTCAATAAATATATGTGTTCCTTTATCTATTACTTTTGCTAAAAGCGGGTTAAATTCAAGCTCGAACTCGCCCACAAATTCTGTGAACTTTCCATTAAAGCCCTTTTTAAAACGATATAGTCCGTACAATGGGTTATCCTCACTAATATCGCCAGACACTCCACGAAAATCATAAATTGCGCATTTTTCCTCAACTGCCCATTTAATCATTTCCCATTGCAAAAGGTAATTTGGCATAACATTTCGGCTTGCGTTTGAGCTTGCCCCATACAAATACCAAACCTTGTCACCATAATAAAGTGCAATAGTGCCTGCAATCATTTTGCCCTCATGGTATGCACAATATAAGCGCAAATTTTTTGGAGCCATAACATCATACATTCTTTCAAAATATTCAAGAGAGCGTATAACAAATTCATCACGAAGTCCAGTTTCAAGCATTATTTTGTAAAATTCTTTTAAATCCTCACGATTGCCTAATCCTGTTTCCACTCCATTTTTCACAGCAACACGAATATTATAACGTGTTTTAGTGTGGAATATTGCAAATACCTCGTCTTCTGTTTTGTCCTTGACATCAAGCCTAAAAACATATTTTGGCTGAATTCCCTCAAAATTTTTGCCTGCATCTTTAAGCTTATAGCCTAAGTTTTTCATAATTTCTGCAAATTCAGTATCCGAGCTTTCAACATCTGGGTCAATTTTAAGCACATAAGCCTTGTGCTTTTTCGCAAGTGCCCTAACGCCATCTGTAAGCTTTTTTAGTGTTTCCACATCGTGCACATCGCATACAGGCCCCCTTGGGCTGTACATCATAGCAAAAGGCAGCACTGGTAGCTTGTTAATAAGCACACTCATAGCGCCTGTTATTTCACCTTTATCGTCCGTTGCAGTTATAACCTCGTGCTGCCAATTATTTTTAAGTCTTGCCCAAAGGTCAGATTGCATAATATGCCCCTTTGGGTGATTTTCTATAAATTCCTGATAATTCAAATATATAACCTCCCTATCTGTTCATCTCATAAATAAGACGTAAACCCTCTAATGTAAGCTTGCTATTTATCTCTGTAATACTTTTAGATTCCTGCGCAATTAGTCTTGCAAGCCCACCAGTTGCGACAATTCTCACATCGCCACCCATTTCCTCTTGCATTTTGTTAGCGATATAATCAACCTGCCCAGCATAGCCATAAATTGCGCCTGCTTGCATACTTTCTATTGTATTTTTACCTATTATTTTATCAGGGCGAACAAGCTCAACCCTCGGCAATTTTGCAGCACGGGCGAAAAGTGCATCCATAGAAATTTTAATTCCTGCACAAATTACGCCACCCAAATAATCGCCATCAGCAGTAATAGCACAAAAGGTAGTAGCTGTTCCAAAATCAACTATAATAATCGGCCCACCGTATAATTTAAGCGCCGCAACAGCGTTTACAATTCTATCTGCGCCAACCTCGTTTGGGTTGTCGTATAAAATATTTATCCCTGTCTTAATTTTGCTACTCACAATTAATGGTTCGCTATTTACATATTTGTTAATAGCAAGCTCTAATGCATACATTACTGGTGGCACAACTGATGAAATAATAACATCCTTTACATCATTTGGGTTAACATTAGCATGGTTAAAAAACTGCAAAAGAAGTAGCCCCATTTCGTCTGACGTACGCTCACTTGATGTTGAAATACGCCAATTTGAAATAAGCTTTTCACCCTTGTATATACCCATAACTATGTTAGTGTTACCCACATCAACTACTAATATCAAAATTTCCCCACCTTTGTTTTTTTATATATTATATCAATTGCTAACACCAATTGCAAGGATTTTGCATAATATGAAATCAGATAGGAGGTGTTATTATGTGCAAGAGTTTTGATTGCGACATACTTTTTTTCATCATAATTTTCTTAATCCTTTTCTGGCAATAATGGTGATAATCCGCACATAAACGCCATACATTATAATGTATGGCGTTTGGTTATGATACTAATTTCAAGGAGGTATTAAAATAAAATGGACATTAACAGCTTATTAAACGGTATGGATAAAAGCAAAATATTAAACTCAATAAAAAACATAACATCTTCTCCACAAGGGCAAGAGCTTATGAATAAACTTAAAGATGTAGATAAAAACGAGATTATGAAGCACTTAGGCGCAATAAAAGATGGTGATTTTTCAAAGGAAGAGCTTGTGCGCCAGCTTACAAGCAATCCAAACCTTGTTAAAAAGCTAAACGAATTTTTAGAAAAAAAGGGGTGAGTATAAATGGCTCAGGATATTGACAAAGCTTTAGGGCAGCTCCAAGATATGCTTTCGACCGAGGAAGGAAAGCGTGACCTTGAAAATATGATAGGTGCTTTTACTGGTGGGGACCAGCAAAAAAGCGATGATTTGGCGCCTCCGTCTACTAAAAGCAACCTCCTAAGCGGTTTTAATCTGGATTCAATGCTTGGTATTCGTTCAGTATTAGATGGTCTGCAAACAGGTGATGATTCACGAACAAACCTTCTGACGGCTCTTAAACCATATCTTAGCCAAAGCAGACATAGCCATATGGACAACGCAATAAAAATTATGCACCTTGGTAAACTGCCAAATCTTCTAAAAAATTTAAAGAAATAGGAGGTGTATGGTGTGTATAAGAGATATTACAGTCCATTCGAGGAAATTCCTCAAAAACGACATATACAAGAACCTGTAATAATGCAGCCCCAAAAGATTGAAAGTGAAGTGTGTGAGGAAGTAAAAAAAGAATGTCACAATCACAAAAGACATTCTTCCTCACCATTTGATTTTTTAGGCAGAATGAAAAGTGATGATTTAATTCTTATTGGAATTATCATTATTCTCCTTATGGAGGAAAAAGAAAATAGAGATATTCCACTTATTTTGTCACTCGGATTTTTATTTTTAATTGAATACATAGAGGGTGATTGAGAAAAGTTGCGAAGCAACTCTTTCGCAATCAAGCCCTTCAATAGGGCGCAGATTGCTTGCGTGGGGAAATTACTTACTGTCTATAAATTCAGCAGTTCCCAAAGTAATTTCCCAGCAATTAAGAAAAATAATTTCCCAGCAACTGAAACAAAAAAAGTGTGCCACAAAGGCACACTTTTTTAATTGGTAAGTTATTAAGCATTAATTATTCTGCTGATACTGCAACTGGAATATCAACGTTGATTGCTTCAACCGAAGCTGCCGCGCCGCTTCCATAACCACGTTCAACCTTGCCTGAACGAAGACAACGAGTGCAAACATAGATTCTTCTATGTTCACCTTCAACGATAGCTCTAACTCTTCTTACATTAGGTTTCCACATTTTATTGCTTCTTCTGTGAGAATGGCTGACTTTGATACCAAATGAAACACCCTTATTGCAAACTTCACACTTTGCCATGAAAAACACCTCCTTATATATTACGAAAAGAATTAACTAAGACTAAGTTGCATAAATAATTTAGGCTAAACATTAACAACTGTGTTTAGTCACGCGAATATCATTTTAACAGATATTATACAATTTTGCAAGTATTTTATTTAAAAAAGTTTTTTTGTATCTTAAAAAAGTTTATTACATAGCTAAAAAGTGCAAATATACTAAGGGATAGGGCAACAATAACCATAGTTTCCTTAACCTCTAATGTTATTTTATTTTCAAATAAAATAAGCATAAAAAACACAAAATAGAAAAATAATGTTGCAACCTTACCAAACCAATTTGCAGGAACAACTACATCCGCCTTGCGGTAAAGCTTAATTCCACCACAAACAAGCACAAGCTCCTTTGCAAGCATAAGAGCAAATGCAACCCACATAATTTGAACTCCTTTAAACGCAATGCAAAAAGCAACTGTTAGCTGGGTTAATTTGTCTGCAATCGGGTCGAACACAACGCCCCACTTAGTTACCAAATTATACCTTCTTGCTATGTAACCATCAAGAACATCTGTAACTCCCGATAAAACAAGAATAATCGTCGCCCAAACTACATAGTCCTGCAAGTATTCATACGCAAAAACAGGTATCAGCAAAAATCTTATTACTGTTAAAACATTAGGTATGTTCAAAAGCTTCACTCCCACACTATATTGAAAGAATTCGTAGAAGCTCTATTAAATCCTCTCTAACTTTTACTGGTTTTTCAAGACCTTCAACAATATCTATATCGTAAATTTTATTATTTTCCATACCAATAACTCTATTACCAATCCCATCCTTCAAAAGCTCAACAGCACGAGAACCCATTTGGCTGGCAACAACTCTATCCATAACAGTTGGGCTACCTCCACGTTGCAAATAGCCTAATGTTGTTGTGCGTGTTTCAATTCCTGTTGCATCTTGAATTTTTTTCTCGTATGTGTCGTCATCTGGTACACCCTCAGCAAGAATTACAATAAAGTGGTTTTTATTTCTTGCCTTACCTCTGTTTATAGGCTCTAAAACGTCTTTTTCAAAATTAACCTCTCGCTCTGGTATTAAAATTGCTTCTGCACCAGTCGCAATTCCAACGCTAAGCGCAATATTTCCAGATTCCCTACCCATTACCTTTATAATATTACAACGCTCATGGCTTGAACCAGTATCTCTTATTCTATCAACAGCTTCTTTCGCTGTGTTTATCGCTGTATCAAAACCAATAGTATACTCTGTGCAGGATATGTCATTATCAATTGTGCCAGGGATACCAATAGTTGGCATACCCTCAATGCTTAATTCTCTTGCGCCACGGAATGAACCATCGCCACCAATTACAACCATAGCCTGTATTCCAAAGTAGTTTGCAGTGCTAATTCCACGGCGAACGCCCTCAATATGTTTAAACTCCAAGCTTCTTGCAGTTTGAAGAATTGTACCACCACGATGCATAATATCTGAAACATCACGAGCAGTCATCTCGAAAATATCTCCGTGAATAAGCCCCTCATAACCTTTTCTGACACCCATTACCTTTAAACCATAATATTTAGCTGTACGAACAACGGCACGAATTGCTGCATTCATACCTGGTGCATCGCCACCACTTGTTAATACTCCAATAGTCTCAATTTTCTTCATTTGCTATAACCCCATTTCTAAAATCCAATATCAATTATAATATTGTGCGCTTCCTCAACCTCAGCGGCGGGGACAAGGATTTCAAAACAATTATCTTCGCCATTAGCGTCTTTGCCAATTGGCTTTACCTTAACTAAAATGCCTTGCTTTTCAAGCTCTTGTTGGAGTTTCAATGCCATTTCCTTGCTTTGTGCCATATATATGACAGTCCACATAACCAATCATCCCCTTATTTGCCCGACTGCACTACGCCATGCTTAGTATAGAGCTTTGCATTGCCTCTAATTTTCATAGCCGACGTATTTTCAGTAAATTGAGCAATATATACTTCACCCTTATCAAGCTTTTCGGTGTGGTGAAAGCGTGTATCTTTACCTCTTGTAAGCCCTATAATGTTTACTCCGTCTTCCTCTGCAACTATGACAACATAGTCACCTGAATAAGTTTGTTCCTCAGACATATAATTCCCTCCATTAAGCCCAATAGTACAATCATTTTTATTCTATACTAAATTATTGTAAAAATCAACCTTTAATTTTTCAAAATAATGTCGCTGTCCTCTCCAAGCAAGTTTTTAACCTCATCATATAAGGCTTTGCAAGGGGTAACCCAATATTCCTTTGGTGCAGAAAGAGTCTTTTTATCCTTCTCAAAATACAAAAATACAGGGGTTTTTCCATTAAAAATTTTAAATAATTCTTTAAGCTGTGCCATTTTATCCCCTCCACTTGAAGGGATTTTTACATATAAGCGTTCATTTGTTGTATCGGTATCAACCTTTGAGGCAACCTCCATAAGAATTTTGGGTTCTTCCTCTTCCTTTGCGCTAACTCTGCCAGTTATTGCAACAACACTATCTTCCTTTAAAACCCCTTCAAACTTATAAAATATCTTAGGGAAAACCAAAACCTCTATGCTTCCAGTCAAATCCTCAATTGTAACAAATGCCATTTCAGCATCATTTTTTGTGAATTTACGCTTTATTTTTGTTACGATTCCTGCAATTTTTACCATTTGCCCATCTTTTATTTCACCCTCTGAATTTTCGGCAAACGAGCTTAAAATCCCACCAATTTGTGCGTTAGAATTTTCAAAAATAATAGCTTTATAGTCATTTAGTGGGTGCCCTGAAACATACACACCCATAACCTCTTTTTCCATTGCAAGCAGGTCAGACGCCATAAATTCCTGTAAATTTGGCAAATCATCTGTAATATCATCGCCACCTAACATTGACATTTGCCCTGAAAAATTTGTTCTGTGCTGTCCAGACATTTCGTCCATTATCTTTTCAAATGATGCAAGATATTGTGAGCGTTTGCCTCCTAATTTATCAAAAGCACCTGCACGAATTAGTGATTCTAACGCACGCTTACTCATTCCCTTATCACACATTCTACTGCAAAAATCCTTTAAACAGGTAAATTTACCCCCCTTTCGCTCGTTTACAACCTCGTCAATCAAATTTTTACCCACATTTTTCACAGCCGCAAGCCCAAACCGAATAGCCTCGCCCTTTGCAGTAAATAAAGTTCCGCTTTCGTTTATATCCGGAGGAAGTAGTATTATACCCATTTTTAATACTTCGCCTATGTACCCAGTTAATTTATTCGCATCGTATAATTGCGAGGACATAAGCGCGCACATAAATTCAACAGGGTAAAAGGTTTTTAGCCACCCAGTTTGATACGCTATTTTTGCATACGCTGCAGCGTGGGATTTATTAAAGGCATACTTTGCAAAGTCCATCATTTCTGAAAAAATTTCATCTGCAACGGCCTCTGGTATGCCATTTTTCACAGCGCCCGAAACCTCATCATCACCATATATAAAGCTTTCTTTTTCTTTTTTCATAAATTCAGATTTTTTCTTACTCATCGCCCTACGAAGCAGGTCTGCCCTGCCAAATGAATACCCTGCAAGCGAGCGCACTATTTGCATTACCTGCTCTTGATAGACAACACAGCCATAGGTTACATCAAGAATTGGCCTTAAAAGTGGGTGCTTATACTTAACGAGTATCGGTTTATTTTTATTCCTAATATATTTTGGTATAGAATCCATAGGTCCTGGCCTGTAAAGTGAAATTCCTGCGATTATATCCTCTAAGCTTTGTGGGCGTAGCTCCCTCATAAATGATTTCATTCCGTTGCTTTCAAGCTGAAACAAGCCATCAGTATTACCTGATGAAATTAAATCATATACAGCCTTTTCATTTTCGTTTATTTCACTAATTATAATTTCCTTGCCCGTGCTTTCCTTTATATTATTTATTGCATCACGAATAATTGTTAGGTTACGAAGCCCCAAAAAGTCCATTTTCAAAAGCCCTAATTCCTCTAATGTCGTCATAGAAAATTGGGTTATAACATTTTCATCTGATAATTGCAACGGCACATAATCGCTAAGCTCTTGCTTTGTAATAACAACACCTGCTGCGTGGGTGGAGGCGTGACGAGGTAAGCCTTCAAGCTCTTTTGATGTATCAATTAACTTTTGCGCCTGAGGGTCACTATCATATCTATCCTTTAAAGTCTTATTTGTTGCAAGTGCATTTTCTATTGTTTGACCAATTGCAAATGGTATCATTTTCGCTATGGCATCAACATCTGCATAGGGAATATCTATGGCACGCCCAACATCACGAATTACAGCCCTTGCCGCCATTGTTCCAAAGGTTATAATTTGGGCAACCTTGTCCTTGCCATATTTCTGCACAACATAATCAAGCACCTCTCCACGCCTTTCAACGCAGAAATCTATATCTATATCTGGCATCGTTACACGCTCTGGGTTCAAAAATCGTTCAAAAAGCAAATTATACCGAATCGGGTCAATATCTGTTATTCCAAGTGCATAAGAAACAAGGCTCCCCGCTGCACTACCTCTGCCCGGGCCTACCATTATTCCGTTATCCTTTGAATATTTTATAAAATCCCACACTATTAAAAAATAGTCAATAAAGCCCATAGATTTAATAGTTTCAAGCTCGAAAATCAACCTGTCTTCAAGCTCACTTGTCACATCATAGCGTTTAGAAAGCCCATCTCGACACAGCTTTTCAAGGTAATCTGCCCCATCAACTCCCTGTGGCAATTCAAATTCTGGCAGATGATATTTTCCAAATTCTATTTCGACATTACACATATCAGCAATTTTAACTGTATTTTGCAGAGCCTCTGGAATATTTTTAAAATCCTGCAACATTTCGTCGCCACTTTTTAGGTAGTATCCATCACCCTCAAATTTCATTCTGTCCTTTTCATATATCGTCTTACCTGTTTGTATGCACATCAAAACATCTTGAAATTCTGCATCACGTTTTTGAACATAATGCACATCATTAGTTGCAACAAGCCCAATTCCATACTCCCTTGAAAGTGAAACTAATTGTTGATTCACCTTAGCCTCTTCAAGTAGTTCGTGGTTTTGCACCTCTAAAAAAAAGTTTTCCTTGCCAAAAATGCCTATGTATTCATCTATCAAAAGTCGTGCCTGCTCGGTATCATTCGAAATTATAGCCTTTGGTATTTCCCCAGCAATACAAGCCGAAAGGCAGATTATACCCTTTGAATATTTGCGAAGTAGCTGTTTGTCCACTCGTGGCTTAACATAAAAGCCCTCTGTATGCGAAATGCTAACTATTTTCATTAGGTTTTTATAGCCCTCGTTATTTTGCGCAAGGAGTATCAAATGGCTTCGCTTATAATCATTTTCATAGGTTTTATCATACAAATTCCTTGTAGCAACATACACCTCACACCCAATTATCGGCTTTATTCCTGCCTCTTTTGCCTTTTTATAAAAATCAATAACACCATACATTACTCCGTGGTCGGTTATTGCAATAGCCTTTTGGTTAAGCTCTACTGCACGACTAATAAGCCTATCAATACGGCTTGCACCGTCTAATAAGCTGTACGCTGTATGAACGTGAAGGTGAACAAAATCTGTCATCGCTCGCCCTCCGCCATTTTGATTAATCGCCTCATTCTATGGTTTACGCCAGATTTTGTTATGCCAAGCATTGCGCTAAGCTCCGAAAGGGTTGCCTCTGGGTTTTTAAGGCGCAATTTTGCAAGCTCTGTAAGCTCTGGCGATAAATGCTCAAAGCCTACTTTTCTTTTAAGTGTAAGTATCGCTTTTTTTTGTTGAACAGCCGCCGAGGCAGTCTTTTCAACATTTGCAGTTTCACAGTTTACAAGGCGATTTGTGGTGTTGCGAACCTCTTTTACTATTTTCACATTTAAAAATTCCATCATTTGAATATGCGCCCCAAGAACAACAAGCAAATCCTCAATTTGCTCACTATCCTTTAAATAAAACACATAGTTGCCCTTGCGCTTTACAATTTTAGAATTAATATCAAAAAATTCTAAAAGCACTCTAAAATCACTACACAGGGCATAGTGATTAGTCACTATTTCTGTGTGGTACCCCTTTTCAGGCGCAGAGATAGAGCCACCACCCAAAAACGAACCTCTAATGAACGCTCTTTTGCAACATTCACGACGTATAATATCCTTATCTATTCTGATTGGAACGGTGCTAAGGCGCATATCTCGTAATATTTTCAAAACATCACTACCTATCATTTGTGCAGAAAACGAACCGCTTTTGCGAAGTACAACATCAATTTTCAAATTATACAGCCTTTTTATAAGCTCATAAATACGATTGGCAACCATAACATTTTCTGTGTTTATTTTAAGCCTATCTGCATTTATTTGCGCAGCAAAGCACACTATACCTGTTAGCTCTGCACGGGTACAGCAAATGTCCTCAAACGGTATTTTGCATATTTCATTTTTAACATCTGACGCAAATGACATTAGGTTTATACCTACATTCTAAGTTTTGTTTTAGCCTTATAATAATCAAAAAAGTTGCATTTGTTTTTTGAACAGGTTTCACTTAATAAAATGTCTGCTAATGTTTTCGCTAATTTATCATAATCGTGCCTAACAAATTCTCCACAATCCTTTACAAATTCGCCCTCAATTAGCTTTATTCCAGCTAAGTTAAATTTTATATGGTTAACCTCTACTGCCCTCGAGCCATCTAATTTATACTTTTCTATAAAATGCTCGGGAATTTTTTCTTTGTTTACAATACAATAATCCATAATTTTGCCACCTGCGTGTCCACATAATGCCATAGCGTGCTGATATGCTGTCATATCGTCCGTTTCCCCTGGCTGTGTCATTATGTTGCAAACATAAACCTTTAATGCCCTGCTTTTTAAAATTGCCTCACTAACGCCTTTAACAATAAGGTTAGGCGTTATGCTAGTGTACAGGCTACCTGGGCCTAAAATTATCAAATCTGCATCATAAATTGCCCTTATAACCTCTGGCAAAGGCTCTGCATCAGCAGGAATCAGCCTAACCTCTTTTATTCTGCTATTTGTATCTGCAATAGCGTGACCAATTTTTGTTTCGCCCTGCACAATATCTCCATTTTCAAGCTCTGCCTCTATGTTTACATCATTCAAGGTAACAGGCAAAACTCTGCCAGTCACCTTTAAAACATCACTTACTCTTTTGATAGCCTCTTCAAAATTTTCAGATATTCCATACATAGCAGCAAGAAATAAATTGCCAAAGTTTTGCCCACTAAGCGAGCCTTCTGTAAATCGATAACGGAGTAGCTTTTCCATTACTGGCTCGGTTTCAGCAAGTGCTAAAATGCAATTTCGTATATCCCCTGGTGGTAATATGCCCAAATCCTGCCGTAGCAGACCAGAGCCACCACCATCATCTGCAACAGTTACAATTGCAGTTAAATTATCAGTATATTTTTTCATACCCCTTAGCATAGTGGAAAGCCCTGTGCCTCCACCTATTGCAACAATTTTAGAGCCTTCACTATCATTTTTTGATAACAACCTAAATAATATTTTCTTGAAGACCATTTTCACAATAGTATGTCCCCCTAATAATTAGTATTATTTCAAGTAATCCCTATGCGTTGCAAAAATCCTGTAACGTTTTAATTTTAGGTGATTTAAAAGCTCCTCTGCAAGGGTAACCGAACGATGCTTACCCCCAGTACAGCCTATTGAAATCACAAGCTGTGCCTTGCCTTCTTCTATATATTGTGGAACTAAAAAGTCTATCATATCACACAGCTTATCTTTAAATTCCTTACTTTGTGGGAAGCTCATAACATAGCCCGACACACTTTCATCAAGCCCATTTTTCCTCTTTAAATCCTCAATATAATATGGGTTTGGCAAAAAACGAACATCAAAAACTAAGTCCGAATCAAGCGGAATACCATATTTAAAACCAAACGATAAAATATTTATAACTATGCTTTGGTCTTGTTCTCTTGCGTTATAAATTGCATCAAGCTCTGCTTTTAAATGCTTGTTGGTGTTATGTGTAGTGTCTAGTAGCGGGTTGGCTTTTTTTCTCACCTCTGCAAGCATTTCTCGCTCACGGGCAATAGCCTCTGGCAGGCGGTCATCAGTTGAAAGTGGGTGCTTACGTCTGCTTTCCTTATAGCGTTTGATTAATGTTTCATTGCTTGCATCTAAGAATAAAATTTCATAGTTATATCCACTTCTTTGAAGCTCGTCTAAGCCCTCAAAAAGCTGGTTAAACATCTCACCCCCACGAATATCACTAACAAGCGCAACCTTACTAAGCTTGCCCTGTGAACCAAAGCATAGCTCGGCAAATTTTGGTATTAGGGCTGGTGGCATATTGTCAATACAATAATACCCCATATCCTCCATACTGCGAACTGCTTGGCTTTTGCCTGCCCCAGATAGCCCTGTAATAATTACAAAACGCATTACTTCATCACCTCAAAATTTTTACTTCCGTTTCTAATTTTACACCGAATTGCTCATACACCTTGCCTTGAACATACTCAATTAAATTCATAACATCATCAAAGGTTGCATTGCCACTATTGATAATAAACCCACAATGTTTTTCAGAAACCTTTGCACCGCCTATGCAATAGCCTCTAAGCCCTGCATCCTCAATTAGCTTTCCTGCGTAAAATCCATCAGGCCTTTTAAAGGTACTGCCTGCGCTTGGGTATTCAAGGGGTTGCTTGCTATGTCTTTTTTCTGAAAGCTCGTTCATATATGCTTTTATTTCATCTTTATTTTTTGGTTGTAGGCTAATTTCACTACCTATAATTATGCACTTTTTTTCTTCAAAAATACTTGTGCGATAGCCGAATTTATGGTCGCTCGTTTTTTGTATATCGCCATTTCCATCAATATATGTGGTGGAAATAACAACGTCCTTCATTTCGCCACCATACGCACCTGCATTCATAAGAACTGCGCCACCAAGCGTTCCAGGAATTCCTGCTGCCCATTCAAAGCCAGAGAGCCCTGCATTATAGGCAACATTTGCAATTTTACTTAGGAAAGCTCCACTCTCGGCATAAATTATATCTCCATTTACTCTAATTTTGCTAAGTAAATTCGATATTTTTATTATAACCTTGCGCACACCCTCATCACAAACTAAGAGGTTAGAACCGTTTCCAATTACTAAATAAGGTATATCCATAAGTAATTTAACAAGCTTTGAAATTTGCTCCACACTATTTGGTTGCACAAGGAAATCTGCATTGCCACCTATTTTAAATAAGGTGTGGTTTTTCATTGGCTCGTTTTGCAGGATTTGACTCTCATCCAAAACCTGTGTCAACAGCTGTTTAACAGCTATATTATCCAAATTATTATACCTCCGAATTACAATAAAATATTCTTTCTACACTTTAAAAAGTTCAATATTTTGTCAAGCGAGGTGTTCATTACTAATTCCTCATCATAATCTACCTCTGCAAGTAGGCTTAGAGCATGGTCGACAGCGCCAACATTATAACAAATATGCGCATCGCTATTTACCACAATTGGCACATCATATTTTTTGCACGCCCTTATTATCTCCCTACAATTACTATCTGCCTTGCTACCGTAATTGACAGTATGGGCATTTATCTCTATAAGCTTATTATATGCTTTTGCTTTTTTAACTATTTCTTCTGCATCAAGCCCTGTTCTTTCTCTGCCCAAATGCCCGAGTATATCAACAAGTGGATTTTCTATAACATTTAGCCATGCATTAGTTTGTTCTTTTTTGCTCTTTGGCAAATAAACTGGTGAATGAATTGATGCGATAACAATTTCAAGGTGTTCAAGCTCCCGCTCTGGTAAATCCAACCCACCGTTTTTATCTGTAAGTGAGCATTCTACCCCACGAAGTATTGTTACTCCACATATTTTTCGTGGTATTGAATGTATTCCTTGAAAATGAAATAAATGTGCACTATCTGGAAGCGCTGGTGCATGGTTTGTCATTGCCATTGCCTCGAGCCCACGCGCTGCCGCACATTCTGCCATTTCTTTTATAGTACTATACGCATGAGTGCTAACATTTGTGTGGCAATGAATATCTGCTAATATTTTCATATCGTTATGACCATTAGCCTTTCAGGCTCACAAAATTTAATTAAACTTTCGACCTACTCCAAATCGTGAGCCTGATAAGGCGTATAAATGGTCATATGCACATCTGCGTTTCGCCAAAGGCGAAATCTCGCAGGTGCAATAAATTCCAATAAGTTATGCCTGTAAGGCATAACTTATTCCCCTTTTGTGCTTTTGTCCATTTGTGCCATAAGCCTTTTGTTAAGCTCCTCTGCCGCATTATATCCCATACGCTTTTGCCTATTGTTCATTGCAGCAATTTCCACAATTATAGCAAGGTTACGCCCTGGCTTTACAGGAACTATAAGCGCTGGAACCTCTATCCCTAATATTTCAGAATACTCATCAACAAGCCCCAAACGGTCATAATGCTTACCGTCCTCCCAAGATTCTAAGTTAATTACAAGGTCAATTTTTTCGCTATCCTTTACAGCACCAATACCAAATATCTTTTTAACGTCTATAATTCCAATACCACGAATTTCAATAAAATGACGAATAATCTCTGGCGCCGAGCCAATAAGAGCTATTGCAGAAACCTTTTTAATCTCCACAGCATCATCAGCAACCAAGCGATGTCCACGTTTAACAAGCTCTACAGCTGTTTCGCTTTTGCCAACTCCACTTTCGCCCAAAATAAGTATTCCCTCACCGTAAACCTCAACAAGCACACCATGCCTTATTATTCTTGGTGCAAGCACAGTATTAAGGAATGCAATAAGTGCGCTCATAAATGAAGATGTTGAATAGTTTGTCCTAAGCAGGGTTACTCCAAATTCCTTTGCTAAGGAATACATCTCTGGGAAAACTTCTAATTCCCTTGTTATTACAATAGCAGGAATTTTTTTAGCAAACAATGCACGGAGCTTTTCCTCACGAATATTCCCTTCCATTCGGGCTAAATATGTATGCTCAACCCTGCCAAGTATTTGTATACGGTCTGTGTCAAAATAATCAAAAAAGCCTGCAATTTGAAGTCCAGGGCGGTTAATATCAGGGTTTCCCACCAAAACAGCCTCAACATTCTCACACATATACACCTTCTCTAATTTAAACCTATCTATTATATCCATCAAACTAACTGTAAATCTATTATGATTATCCATTGTATTATTACCACCTTTCACCTTTATATTATATAACAGTTTAAAATGTATTGCAATAATAATCATTTTATATGTAAATATATTGACGAAAGCCTATAAAATAAGATATAATTATTACCAATGTTAGGAGAGATAATTATGAAAAATATAGAAACAAAATATGATCCAAAACAAGTTGAGGATAGAATTTATCAGTCATGGTTAGATGGCGGTTATTTTCATGCAACGCCAAACCCTGATAAAAAGCCTTTTACTATTGTAATTCCACCACCAAATGTTACAGGTCAGCTTCATATGGGGCACGCTCTTGACGAAACCTTGCAGGACGTTCTAATTCGCTACCATCGTATGAAGGGTGAAGAGGCGCTGTGGATTCCAGGCACCGACCACGCTGGCATTGCCACGCAAATTAAGGTGGAGGAGATGCTTCGCAACGACGAGGGCTTAACCAGATATGATTTAGGCAGGGAAAAGTTCTTAGAACGAGTGTGGGAGTGGAAGCACCAATACGGAAGCAGGATTATAAATCAGCTTAAAAAGCTTGGTAACTCGTGCGATTGGGAGCGTGAGCGCTTTACAATGGATGAGGGCTATTCAAAGGCTGTTCGTGAGGTTTTTGTTAATTTGTATGAAAAAGGCCTTATTTATCAAGGCAATCGCATAATTAATTGGTGCCCAAGCTGTACTACTGCGCTTTCTGATGCAGAGGTTGAGTATTCAGAAACGGCAGGACATTTTTGGCACATTAAATATACAGTAAAAGATAGTGACGAATTCGTTGTTATTGCAACCACTCGCCCAGAAACCTTGCTTGGCGATACAGCAGTTGCAGTAAACCCACAGGACGAACGGTATACTCACCTTGTTGGGAAAATGCTTATTCTTCCACTTGTTAACCGTGAAATTCCAGTTATTGCAGATGAATATGTTGATAAAGACTTTGGCACAGGGGCTGTTAAAATTACTCCTGCCCATGATCCGAACGATTTCGAGGTTGGTCTTCGTCATAATTTGGAACAAATTAAGGTTATGAATGATGATGCAACTATAAACCATTTTGGTGGTAAATATTGTGGAATGACAAGATATGATGCACGAAAAGAAATAATTAAGGATCTATATGAACAGGGCTTGCTGGTTAAAATAGATGAACATAACCACAATGTTGGTCAATGTTACAGATGCTCTACAACGGTTGAGCCAATAACCTCAAAGCAATGGTTTGTTAAGATGGAGCCACTTGCACAGGAGGCGCTTGACGTTGTAAAAGATGGAACGATTAACTTTGTTCCAGAAAGATTTTCAAAAACCTATACAAATTGGATGGAAAACGTTCACGATTGGTGCGTTTCTCGTCAGCTTTGGTGGGGGCACAGAATTCCTGCATTTTATTGTGAAACCTGTGGTGAAACAACTGTAAGCAAACAGGATATAACCACTTGCCCAAAATGTGGTGGCGAGGCTCGGCAGGATAATGACGTTTTAGACACTTGGTTTTCATCAGCACTTTGGCCATTTGCAACCCTCGGCTGGCCTGAAAAAACGCCAGACCTTGAATATTTTTTCCCAACAAGCGTGCTTGTAACTGGCTATGATATTATATTTTTCTGGGTTGCACGAATGATATTTAGTGGAATGGAGCATATGAAACAGGCGCCATTTAGCACAGTATTTATTCATGGAATAGTTCGTGATAGCCAAGGCAGAAAAATGAGCAAATCACTCGGCAACGGAATTGACCCCCTTGAAATTATAGATTTGTACGGTGCTGATGCACTTCGTTTTACCCTTGCAACAGGTAATTCACCAGGCAATGATATGCGCTTTTACAACGAACGTGTGGAGGCAAGCAGAAACTTTGCAAACAAAATTTGGAACGCATCTCGCTTTGTTTTAATGAACTTAGACGACAGCGCAAGTGATAAATTACCAGAAAAATTAGAATTAGAAGATAAATGGATTATAAGCAAATTAAATGATTTAACCCAAGAGGTTACAAAGGATTTAGATAAATTTGAGCTTGGAATAGCAGTTCAAAAATTGTATGACTTTATTTGGGATGAGCTTTGTGATTGGTATATCGAGTTTGTTAAGCCACGCCTTGGCACAGATAAAAACCCACAAAATGTGCTTGTTTTCGTGCTTTCAAATGTTTTGAAACTGCTTCACCCATTTATGCCTTTCATCACAGAGGAAATATACGGCTACCTGCCAGTTGAAAAAGGCAGTATTATGGTTGCAAAATGGTGTGAATATGACAAAAAATTAAACTTCCCAAGTGAAGTTAGCCAAATTGAACTAATCAAAAATGCAATAAAAGGTATTCGTAACCTACGCACAGAAATGAATGTTCCACCATCAAAAAGGGCTATGCTTGTTATTGTTACAGAGGATAATGACACCTTTACTAAGGGTGAAGCATTTTTCAAAAAGCTTGCGTGGGCAAATGAAGTTATCGTTACAAATGACCGCTTAAACATACCAGAAAACGCTGTTTCACTTGTAGTAGAGCGTGCAGAAATCTTTATGCCACAGGGTGATTTGGTTGACAAGGAAAAGGAAATTGCAAGGCTTACAGCTGAATTAAAACGACTTGAAGGTGAAATAAAACGAGTAGAGGGCAAGCTTTCAAATGAGGGCTTTGTTGCAAAAGCACCTGCGAATGTGCTTGCACAGGAAAAAGAAAAAGGCGATAAATACCGAGATATGCTTGAAAAAGTAAAGATTGGTTTAGATGGTTTGAAATAATGAATTATGAACAGGCAATAAATTTTATACACGACAGATTAAAGTTTGGCTCAAAGCTTGGACTATCAGCTACGGAGGAATTACTCCGTAGGCTTGGTTCACCACACAAAAAACTGAAATTTATTCATATAGCAGGGACGAACGGAAAAGGCTCTACATCTGCATTTATTGCGAATATTTTAATGGCAAATGGGCATAAAACAGGAATGTATATCGCCCCATTTGTTCACAGGTTTAATGAGAGAATCCAAGTAAACAATATGCAAATTCCTAATGATGATTTAGCCATGCACACCGAAACGGTTGCAAGCGTTATTGACGATACCCTACAACCAACAGAATTCGAGGTTGTTACAGCAATTGGACTTTTGCACTTTTTAGCGCAGGAGTGCGATTATGTTGTGCTTGAGGTTGGTCTTGGTGGCAGGTTTGACTCGACAAATGTTATCCCTCCCCCACTCGTTTCTGTTATCACAAGTATTAGCATTGACCATACAGAGTTTTTGGGCGATACAATAGAACAAATTGCCTTTGAGAAATGCGGAATAATTAAAAGTGGAAGCACGGCTGTTGCAGTATATCCCGATAATCCACAAAGCGCAATTGATGTTATAACCAAAACTGCAAATGAAAAAAACGTGCCTGTTATTTTTGGTGATAAAAACCAAATATCAATAATTGCGCATGATATTGAGGGAACTCATTTTACTTATAAAGGCACAGAATATGAAATATCCCTGCTTGGAACACACCAAGTATATAACGCAGTTACTGCCATAACAGCTGTAAATTGTTTTAATATTCCCGAAACTGCCATAAAAAATGGGCTTAAAAACACTAAATTTAGTGGACGTTTTGAGGTTATCAGCAAAAACCCACTAATAATTATTGACGGTGCGCATAATTTATCAGGGGTGCTTGCACTTAAAAATGCCCTTGAAACTTATTTTTCCGACAAAAAAATTACCCTTGTAATGGGTATGTTAAAGGATAAAGAATATGAAAAATGCGTTGCAGAAATCGCCACACTTGCAGATACATTCATCGCAACACAGCCAGAAAACCCACGTGCGCTAAGCTCTTTTGATTTAGAAACCCTTGCAACAAAATATGTTGACAACACAAAATCATTTACAGATAAAATGGACGCAGTTAATTATGCAATTAAGCATACAGATAAAAACGACGTAATCTGCATTTGTGGCTCACTTTACCTAATCGGTGGAATAAATGGCAATATGTAGGGAATGGTCTTGACCATTCCGAGGAACAGTCAAGACTGTTCCCTACATTTTCTTTTTAGGCTGAGGAATATTTTTCAGCTCAGTATATGCGTCAGCCTCGCCCTCTGACTGTGGTGGAGTTGGAACAAGCCCTGTACATTCGGTGCTTGATATAACCTCAAGCGGATCTGGAAAATCATCAAATGGATACGAAGAACTATCTTTTTTCTTTTTAGGATTCATAATTTTATCTCCTTAAAGTTTATAGGGATAGTTTATCCAATCAATGAAAGGATATTCTAAAATGCTTCGAATACTGTATGGAGATATGAAAATGAATAAAAAAACTGATTTTGCAATCTTAATGTTTAAAGTAATATATATAATATATACTGCCCCTTTTTTAATGTTTGTATTTCTTATGTGCCTAAAAACACTTGGAGCATTTGGTAATCCGTTAAAAGAGAAGTTTGGTATTATTAAAAAAATAATGTTACATTTTTCTGCTATTGCGATTTCGACTTGTATATGGATAATAGTTTTAGGTATTCTTGAAGAAACATTGCATATCAAAATTAGATTACATTTGTTTAATTAAATTGCGAACTCTGTTGTTCCAAACAAAGGTGAAAAACATTAACAAAAAAAGCCAATCGGTTATCTCACCAATTGGCTTTATTTCTACAACTGTGCTGCTTTAACTGTATTTTTCATCAGCATTGCAATTGTCATTGGACCTACTCCGCCTGGGACTGGGGTTATTGCTGCTGCTTTTTCGGCGCACTCTGCAAAGTTAACGTCACCAACTAATTTGCCGTTTTCAAGGCGATTCATTCCAACGTCTATTACTACTGCGCCCTCTTTTATCATATCGCCTGTAATCATTTCTGCCCTACCTACCGCCGCAACGACAATATCTGCCCTACGAATTACCTCTGCTAAGTCCTTTGTTCTTGAATGGCAAATCGTAACCGTTCCGTGCTTGTGGAGCAGTAGCATTGCTTGTGGCTTGCCAACTATGTTACTTCTGCCAACCACAACACATTCCTTGCCTGCAACATCTATTCCACTTTCAGCTATAAGCTCCATTACTCCTGCTGGTGTGCAAGGTAGGAAATCAAAATTACCTATCATAATTTTCCCAACATTAACAGGGTGAAAAGCATCAACATCTTTGCTTGGCAAAATTGTGTTTAAAACTGTTTCCTCGTCAATATGCTTTGGCAGTGGAAGTTGCACCAAAATTCCGTTTATATCGCTTTTTGCATTTAATTTTTCAACTAAGTTAAGTAATTCCTCCTGCGATGTTTCGGCAGGAAGTGCGTATTCCTCGGAATAAATGCCTATTTCCTCACACGCTCGTTTTTTAGAGTTTACATACACTCTGCTTGCAGGGTCGTCCCCCACTATAACAACAGCAAGACCAACATTAGTGCCTTTTTGCTTTAGGTTTGCTACCTCTACTTTTAGCTCGTTCCTTATTCTTTGGGACACCGCTTTCCCGTCTAAAATCTTTGCCATTTGAACTCTCTCCTTTTTTTGGTCGTATCAAGCAATTTGGTGAAAAGCCTATTAAATCTTGCCTTTCTGCCAAATTAAGCGCTTTAAAAACCAAATTATAATTTTGTGGCTTTCTATATTGTAAAAGTGCCCTTTGCATTTGCTTTTCCTCGTACGTTTTAGGAATATACACCTCTTGCATTGTGCGAGGGTCAATCCCTGTGTGATACATACAGGTTGCAAGCGTGCCTGGGGTTGGGTAAAAATCCTGCACCTGCTCTGGGTTTAGCTTGTTATCCCTAAGGTATTCTGCAAGCATTATTGCATCATTTAACGTGCTACCAGGGTGTGACGACATTAAATATGGCACGATAAATTGCTTTTTGCCTATTTTTTTATTTATATCATAAAACTTGCCACTAAATTTATTATAAACCTCTTTCGAGGGCTTTCCCATAAGCCTAAGCACATTATCTGAAATATGCTCTGGCGCAACCTTTAATTGACCACTAACATGGTGCTCGCACAGCTCCTTAAAAAATGTATCGTCCTTGTCATAAATCATATAATCATAACGTATTCCAGAACGAACAAAAACCTTTTTCACCTTGTCTAACTGTCGCAATTTTCTAAGCAGTGAAAGGTAATCCTTATGGTCAATCTTCAAGTTTTTGCACGGATTTGGATATAGGCATTGCCTATCGGAACACGCAACCTTTTTATCGCAAGGCCCTGTGCGGAAATTTGCTGTTGGTCCACCAACATCGTTGATATATCCTTTAAAATCTGGCTCCCAAATCATTCTTTTTGCCTCGGCAATTATGGAATTATGGCTACGAGAGGTTACAATTCTGCCTTGATGAAATGATAATGCACAAAAGGTACACGCACCAAAACACCCTCTTGCAGATGTTATACTGAATTTCACTTCCTCTATTGCAGGCACTCCGCCCTTTTCAATATACGAGGGGTGATAATTCCTTGTGTATGGCAGGGAATAGACCTTGTCAAGCTCCTGCGTGGTTAATTGCACGCTTGGAGGGTTCACCACAAGCCATTTATCAAAATGCTTTTGAGCACAAATTGATTGATTTTCATACTGCATTTTGCAGGATACCGCATACTCTATTTTATTATCACGCACAGCCTCAAATGTTGGAATTTCTACACATTTTTCTGGCTTTTCGGTTGTAATATACGCTGTTCCCTTTATATCTGTGATTGCTTTAATTTTATCTCCATTTTTCAAACGGTTAGCAATTTCAATTATTTGATGCTCACCCATACCATAAATTAGCATATCTGCCCTTGCATCAAATAAAATCGAGCGCCGAACCTTATCGTCCCAATAATCATAGTGTGCAAAGCGCCTTAAACTTGCCTCTACACCACCAATTATAAGGGGAATATCGCCGAAAGCCTCACGCACACGGTTGCAATAAACTATTGTTGCTCTGTCTGGTCTACTCCCTGCTTTGCCTCCTGCGGCGTACAAATCCTCACTTCTGGTTTTTTTTGCCGCTGTATAGTGGTTAACCATACTATCTATATTTCCTGCGCTCACAATTACGCCAAGCCTCGGTCTGCCTAAAATTTTAAAGCCAGTAGTATCACGCCAATCTGGCTGTGCAATTATACCAACTGTAAAACCTGCATCTTGTAGAACTCTTGAAATTACTGCATGCCCAAAAGAAGGGTGGTCAACATACGCATCGCCAACCACATAGACAAAATCAAGCTGTTTTATTCCTTGCTGTTCCATATCTTCTTTTGATATTGGCAAAAATTTATTATCCATTTAGCTCCTCGGCTGACTTAAAATTTATATCCGTATTCATTTGCATTTCATTCCACTGGGCACGAGTTATAAGCACTTCTCGTGGCTTTGTGCCATCGAACTTGCCTATTATTCCCCGCTCCTCCATTTGGTCAATAATTCGGGCAGCACGTTGATACCCAACCTTTAAACGGCGCTGATACATAGCAACAGCTGCCTGCCCAGCCTCCATTGCCATTTCAATAGCCTGTGGCAGTAGCTCGTCTGCCTCGCCACCTCTATCCTCGTTGGTAACTTGGCGCTCGCCTGCGTTTTCGATTTGCTCGATAACGTCTTGGTTATATTCTGCCTCATTTTGACCTTTTACAAACGCAACAATATTTTCTACTTCTTTATCTGTAACAAAAGCACCCTGCAAACGAACTGGCTTTGATGCACCGATAGGGTAATAAAGCATATCGCCCCTACCAAGTAGCTTTTCTGCGCCACCCATATCAAGAATTGTCTTACTATCAACATACGAGGACACAGCAAACGCAATCCTCGACGGAATATTCGCCTTAATAATACCTGTAATAACGTCAACTGACGGACGTTGCGTTGCGATAACAAGGTGCATACCAGCCGCACGAGCCATCTGTGCTAAGCGACAAATGCTATCCTCTACGTCATTCGGTGCTACCATCATCAAATCTGCAAGCTCGTCTATAATTATAACTATTTGTGGCAATTCCTCCGAGCCATTTTCCCTTGCGAAAGCATTATAGCCCTTTAAATCACGTGCATTATTATCTGCAAACAATTTATATCTATTCGTCATTTCGTTAACTGCCCATTGCAATGCCCCTGCTGCCTTGCGAGGGTCGGTAACAACTGGAATTAAAAGATGTGGAATTCCATTATATACGCCAAGCTCAACCACCTTTGGGTCGACCATTACAAGCTTAACCTCGTTTGGTGTTGCTTTGTATAAAATACTTGTTATTAATGTGTTAATACATACCGATTTACCCGAGCCAGTCGAGCCTGCAATTAGCAAATGAGGCATTCTTGCAATATCTGCAACAACAGGCTTTCCTGCAATATCCTTACCAAGTGAAAAGGTAAGCTTGCTTTGGAAATTCACAAATTCAGGGCTACCAATAACCTCTCTCACGTTAACAGCACTTAATATTTCATTAGGCACTTCAATGCCGATTGCAGTTTTGCCAGCAATTGGCTCAATCCTTATGCCAACTGCCGCAAGGTTTAGGGCAATATCGTCTGCAAGGCTTGTTATTTTGCTTATCTTAACACCTGCGTTTGGTTGGAGTTCATAACGTGTTATGGTTGGTCCTCTGCTATAATCCACAATTCGTGCCTCAACACCAAAGGATTTTAGCGTATCTATAAGCTTTTTAGCTGTACGCTCTAACGCTTCCTCGGCGTATGGAGATGGCTTTTCTGACTCTCTAAGTAGGCTAAGTGGAGGGAAATTATAATCAATATGTTCGTTTACTATATCAATTTCAACCTGCTCTGGCTCTTCACGACGCTTTTTCTTTGGCAATAGCGCAACCTCGGTTGCAACCTCTATTGCCTGTTGAATTGCCCCTGCATCTGGCTCTTGCGTTGCTTGAACCTCTGTCTGCACACTTGCAATAACCTCTGGCTGAACTTCCTTTTTCTTCTTTTCTGGCAAGTCACCAAATTCTTTCTCAAAGTCAAATATTTGTTGCTTTAATTTTTTCATTTGCTCCTGCATTCGAGGCGGCATATTTTCAGCAGCTGCAACCTCTTCCTCATCATCATATTCACCGTCCTCTGCAAATTTATCTTTAATATGCATCCACAGGAACGAGAATACTTTTATTAATGATACCTCAAAAATTACAATTAATAGAACAAGAAATATTGCAGATATAATAATTATGCTACCCCAAAATCCAAGGAGTGGCGAAATAGGCCCTTTAATAATTTCACCAATAACCCCACCACCTATGCCTTGTTGCCCAAGCGACCAGTAATCGCCACTTGGGTTATTTATAATGTGCCACAGCACGCTCATAACTATTACAAGAAGCCCACAAAGCCAATATTTATAGGCGTGTTTATGTATATCTCTTTTAATTATAAAATGCACACCAGCGCCAAGAATTACAAAGCACAGTAAATATGCAGGCAAGCCAAAAAGTCCCATAGTAATGTTTTTCACAGCGTCCCCAACATTTCCTGTTGCGGTTGTGAAAAAGCTTAATCCTATGAAAAGGCTTAGCGCAATTAAGATTATGCTTATAACCTCGTAATTGACAGGCTTATTACGTTTTCTTACATACCCACGCTTTGCTTTTGTGGGCACATTTTTAGGTACTCGTGCCATTTATTATGCTCCTTTAATCAACCTGGTGGCCATTGTAGTGCTCGTCCACCTAAGATATGAAAATGCAAATGTGAAACCGATTGCCCACCGTCTATTCCTATATTAGTTACAATTCTGTAACCACTTTCTGCTATCCCCTCGGACTTTGCAATTTCTGCTGATACCTTGAAAATATGTGCTATTATATCTGCATTAATGCTATCTATTTCAAGTGCAGAATCAATATGCACCTTTGGAATAATCAAAATATGTGTTGGTGCTTTTGGCTCTATATCATAAAACGCAAGAACCTTTTCGTCCTCATAGGCTACCTTACTTGGTATTTCGCCATTTGCAATTTTACAAAAGATACACATAATTTACACACTCCTATTTAAGCTGACTTTCAACAATAGCAATTACTGATTTTAACGCCTCGTCAACCTTTGTAATATCTTTTCCACCTGCCTGTGCGCTGTCTGGCTTACCACCACCGCCACCGCCTGCAATTTTTGCAACCTCACGCACAAGGTTTCCAGAATGTGCGCCTGCGCTAACTGCCTGTTTGGTTGCCATTGCTATAAAGTTAATTTTATCGTCCTTTGTTGTTGCAAGCACAACAATAGAATTCTGCAATTTATCACGAAGCCTGTCACCTAATGCTTGAAGCCCTGATAAATCTAAATCATCCATTTTTGCAACGACAACGCTTGTAGCTCCAACAGTTACTGCATTTTCAATAAGCCCATCAATTGAGCCACCTGCAAGCTTGCCTTTTAATGCCTCAATTTCTCTTTGAGCATTTTTAAGGTCAGAAACAATCCCTTCTGCCCTGCGAGTTATTTCCTGTGGAGTTGTTTTTAAAATTCCTGCAACCTCGTTTATTTGTGCTTCCTCACTTCGCATAAGCTCCAAAAGTGAAATTCCAGTTACAGCCTCAATACGTCTAACCCCTGCTGCAACGCCACTTTCACTTACTATTTTAAATAAGCCAATTTGCGATGTATTATTAATATGACAACCACCACAAAGCTCTAAGCTGTAATCACCCATTTTAACTACTCGAACAACCTCGCCATATTTTTCGCCGAATAGTGCCATTGCACCCATTGCTTTTGCCTCGTCTATTGACTTATTAGCTATATCAACATTAAGCGAATTAAAAATTTGCTCATTTACTGCATTTTCAACCTCAAAAAGCTCATCATCCGTCATAGCTGAAAAATGAGTAAAGTCAAAACGCAAACGGTTAGCAGTTACAAGTGAGCCACTTTGCGAAACGTGAGAGCCTAATGTATCTTTAAGTGCCTTTTGTAAAATGTGAGTTGCGCTATGGTTACTTGCAATACTACGTCTGTTTTTTACATCTATTTTAGCGGTTACAAGAGAGCCAGCCTCTAATATTCCACTTTTGATTGTTGCCTTGTGAAGAATTTTGCCATCTGCTAATTTTTGTGTGCCTGCAATATTTACCTTGCAGTTTCCAACAAGCTGACCAATATCCCCTACCTGACCACCACTTTCACCATAAAACACAGTTTTATCAAGCAAAATTACAACCTCATCATCCTGTTGTGCATTCTCTATAAGCTCGTTATCCTTAACTATTGCAATAACCTTTGCCTCACATTCGTTTTCTGCATAGCCCACAAATTCTGTTGGTGTTTTATCTAATTTACTGTAAATTCCATCGTCCCAGCCTGCGCTGTTTCCCTCACTACGAGCCGACCTTGCACGCTCACGTTGTTCGTTCATTAGTGAGTTAAAACCATCAATATCAACCTCAATTTTATTTTCAGTTGCAATTTCAAGTGTTAAATCAATTGGGAAACCATAGGTATCATACAGTTTAAATGCGTTTTCGCCACAAAGAATATTTTTGCCGTCTGCCGTAACCTGTGAAATATAATCATTTAATATCGCAAGCCCTTGGTCTATCGTTTTATCAAAATTTTCTTCCTCTATACGAACTACCTTTTTAATATAATCAGCCTTTTGAATAAGCTCAGGGTATGCCACACCATTTTCAGCTATAACAGTTTCAACAACCTTGTGCAGGAATGTTTCCTGTATGCCGATAATTTTGCCATGCCTTGCCGCACGCCTAATAAGCCTACGAAGTACATAACCCCTACCCTCGTTAGAGGGCAAAACTCCGTCGCATATCATAAAGGTTGTGCCACGAATATGGTCAGTTATAACCCTTAGCGAAACGTCCTTTGCGTTATCGTCGCCATACTCAATCCCTGCTAATTTGCAAACGTGTAGCATAATATTTCTAACAGTGTCAACCTCGAACAGGTTATTAACCCCCTGCATTATTGCTGCAAGGCGCTCCATTCCCATTCCAGTATCAATGTTTGGCTTTGCAAGGCGATTATAATTACCCTTATCGTCCTTGTCAAACTGAGTGAAAA
>CAYVWT010000008.1:0-36101 GCA_964455565.1 uncultured Clostridiaceae bacterium
TTGTGCACTTTAACATTAAAACTTTTGTGCGATTTGATGTTGACATTTACACATTGGCATCACTTTTTTTAAACTGGTTTAAGAAGTAAATTATTTGTTCTTTTGTTAGCGAGTGTTTTTTAATTATCTTTTCTTGTGTGATTCTAAGCTCTAAAGTTTCTTTTTCTTCTTCCAATTCTTCCATTCTTTGTTTAGTCGTATTCGTGAAAATACCTTGTTCTAAGGCTTTCATAAGGTTTGATAATGACTTATTAGCTTCTTTAAGGTCGCTTTCTAAAAGTTCGAGTGCTGGGTTGGTATCGCCTTTCTGTTGGTCTATGATAGTGTCTGCAATCTGATTTATGATGTCGTCGTGTAATACTTTTTCCATTGTCTTTTGCACAATAAAATATTCTAACTTCTCTTTTACTATCGGTTTGCTGTCGCAAGTCTGCTTATTCTTTCTGCCCGAACAAGAATAATAGTTATATCGTTTTTCACTTTTTAATGAGCTATCACCTATATAGTTTGATTGACACTCGCCACAAATAACTTTTCCTGTTAGCAGATAATTAGCAATTGCCTTTGATCTTGCCGGGGATTGTTTATTTTTCTGTAATCTCTCTTGCACCTTATCAAACAACTCCTTTTCTATAATTGCAGGACAGATAAAAATACAATAAGAAGACTTATTCTATAAATTTTAATAAAAAGCGATTGCTCTTAAATGAGTAATCGCTTTTTTGTACTAATACTAATTCTCGTTAAAATAGCTATTTATTTTGTGGTTAATTTTTCGTTATGCTTCGTTGCAGAACCATCGCCAATGGACAAACCATTGACGAGAACCTGCGCCTCGCCTAAAAAAATTATCACACAAACTTTTATAGCATTTTAAACGAAAATTAGTATAACCTTATCATAGAATTATATATTTTTTGCGAACACTTTGTAAATAATATGCATTAATTGAAAAAAGAAGCAACTTATATAAAGACACTTCTTTTTTTATATTACTAATTAATCAATTTAAAGTTTTCAAGTAGTCTTCCGATAAGTGTTACTGTTTCTGCCCTTGTTATAGGGCTGTTTGGTCTAAGGCTCCCGTCTTCATAACCTCTTATTATTCCATATTTTAGTGCCATAACCACAGATGGAACAGCCCAGCTCTCAATTTCCTCTGCATCGGTAATCCCTAATAAATATTTTCCTGCCTCAGTGGTGTTTACAAGGGCATCTCTATTTGTATAACTAAGGGCATTTGCAATCATCTGTATTGTTTCAAGCCTTGTTACTGATTGCTCAGGCTTAAACGTAAAATCAGGGTAACCATGTATTAGGTTCCACTTTTGAGCATTATTTGCCTCATAATATGACCAATGTGTTTTGTCAAGGTCACTAAATGCTGTGGCAACAGTATCTTTCATAACTGCTCCCATCGCTCTACTAATCATAGCAGATAATTCTGCCCTCGTAATATTGGTATCAGGTGTAAAGCCTTCAGGACGACCATTTACAATCCTCATTGTTGAAAGGCGTTCTATACTCTTTTGAGACCAATTTCCATCTATGTCGGTATACGTTCTTTTATCGCCATAAACAATACATACAGGGTGGTCTGATAGTGTTCTAAGAACAACAGATTCTTTTCCCGCAGTTGTTTTATCCAAATACATAGGAGTTTGAATTATATTACCATTCATTGCAATACCAAGAGGTGTCTTTCCACTTGGTACTTCAGGTGCCAACATAATATATTGTGCATAGCCTACTAAGTATTTCATAGAAAAAGCTACTTTGTCAATAAATGATGTAAGCTTATACGAATAGAATATGCTGTCTTTTGTTAAATTTGCATTATCTATAAGAGAAGATTCGCCATCTTTTCTTGAATATGTTAGCGTAACAGGAACATCAATTGGCTTTATGCCTTTACTCGCCTCAACAGCCAAAGGATAATCTATATTATAAAAAGGTAAAATAAAACTATCAGTTTTTGTATTTATAATAAGCTTTTTAAGTCCTTTTGCACCATCAATAATATGTTGGAGGGTGAATTTAATTTCAATTTCAGCTTGTGTTGCATCTGTTGTAATTATATAATCACCAGATAGCTCGCCTTCTATATTTGGAATTTCATAAACTGCTTTCCCATCTATAACCTTGTATTTAAGTTCGGATAATATTTTTTCAACGGAAATATATTTGTAAACTATGGTGCTACCACCACCGCCACCGCCTCCACCACCAGAGCTTGGTGGGTTTATGGTGTAGGTAAATTGTGAAACATCGCTTTGTCTATTATCTTTAACAGCTATTGCTTTTAGGGTTAAGGTTGATGTTATATTAATAGGCGAAACCCCATCAAATAAAGCAGAAGCTGTTGTAGGGGTGCTTCCATCTAATGTGTAGTATATTGTACAGCCTTTGGTTAGTTGGTCGATTTCACGAAATACAACAGCAACAGAGCTTGTATGAGTGCCTCCGTTGGGGTTAGCTACTGGCTTATTAGGTCGTATGCTGTAATTTAGTGTTTTGAAATTACTACCAATAAGAACTCCGTTTTTACCTAATATAGTCTTAATTGTAAGATCATTACTGTTTGCAGGAAATGTTATAGGTGCTGATAGATCAAACTTGGTAAGCTTTGTAATATCTGCTGGTGCAGTAACTGTATTATCAATAGTATAATATACATCATATCCACCCGGCTCAGAATAAAGTCTTATACTTTCTGGGGCAGTATCATATCTACCTGGAGGTGGATTTGCGGCAACAGAAGGTGTTGAAAAGGTTATAGTCGCACTTTCTGCTGTAGTGGTACCTCGAATTCTTTGCGTATATGAATATATTATTGCAGCTTCATCTAACGAAATAGGGATAGTATATTCTATAGGTGAACCACCAAGAGTCTTTGTATACCAAATTTTAACAGTAGGGTCGTCTTCCTTAGTTAAAGTTAAATACCATTTGTTTTCTGCAAAGTTATATTCATAAGTTGCTATAGGTGGAAAGGGTAGAACTGGTATAAAGCTATGAATATTTATTATTTTTGTTATATTAATAGAATAAGCAACCGAGAGACCAACTTTATTATTTAAGGCAACCTCGCCTTTAAATTTATCTGTTTCAAGAAAAAATGTTGCTTGCCTGTCTACACCGTTAGTCTGCTTCACTCTGAAATGCATAGAGGCTAAACGATAATATGGATCCTCATTTTTTGTTGGAAATACTGCACCACTCGATAAGCCAACAGAATAATTTATTTCCCCTGTTCCAAGGTCAAAGGTATTCATTTTGTCTATATAACTGGTTGATGGGAAAAGACTACTGAAACTAACAGGTTTATCTACTGCATTCAATGAGATAAGTGAACCAGTGCCATCATCCTTCACTAATTCAACTAAGTTTGTGTCGTAATAAAGTTTAAAATTATAACCCGATACCTCTGTGGGGTCGTTAATACAGAAAAACAGGTAAAAATCTTGTAATGGCTGAACTACATTTGCTGTTGTGTAATAGTATTGGTCATCATAATTCAAAGTTTTTGCAGTCTGTAATGATACTTCATAAGAAGTACCATCGGCAAAGGTGCAATAATTTGATATAGCTATTAAAAATAGTGTAAGAATAAGTATTGTAAGTTTTTTCAAATAATATCGCCTCCTTACATTTTATATTTTGAAAATTACGTATTATTTTGGAAGGATATCATATATTCTGTTAAATATAACCGCTGCCTCAGCTCTCGTAGCATTGTCAAGTGGAGATAGATGTCCATCATTACCTTTAATAATACCTCGAGCTATCATAATACACACAGACTCTGTTGCATAGCTTGAAATATTATCTCTATCATCAAATTTACTCAACATATCATAATCAGGTGCATCTTTTATATTACCTAACAAAGTTAATGCTCTGTGGGTTAAAACAATTATGTCTTGCCTTGTTATTTGCTCGTAAGGTCTGTAATTGCCTTCATCACCCTGCGCTATGCCTAATGATTTAAGAATTCCAATTGATTCATAAAAATACTCACCATTATTCACGTCATTAAAGTTATCTTTTACTTCACCTTTTAAACTAAATGTTCTTGATAACAGCACTGCAAAATCTGCACGGGTTATATTATTAGCGGGTGAAAATGTGTTTTCAGATGTTCCTTTAATTATACCCAATTTTGAAAGTCTGTAAATAGCAGAGCTTGCCCAATCATAACCATCAAGGTCAATAAAGGTATTTTCCGGTGTTGGTGTTATTACAGGAACAACAGAACTGCCACCACCCGAGCTGCCGCCACCAGAACTGCCACCACCAGGATTATCTGTTGCAGGGGCAGTATATTTTACTGATAGATTAATACTATTGCTATTCATAAAAATTTCTTGTGGGATAGCGTTTACGTCAATAACAACTGAACTTTCAGAGGTAACTGATACAGCAGTATCAGCTGTCTTTGTTATATTAAATGGTATTGAACAAAGTTGAATTTCGCCTGAAGTTGGTTTAATTAACTTGGTGGCGGTTGTAGTATACCAGCCAATATTTAATTTTGAGTTAGTTTTAGTAGTTGGTAATTTATTAATTGTATCTTGATTTAAATTATTAATGTCACTGCTATAAGTAAGTACCTTAGCATCATAGTTTAATATAAGACCAATAGCCATTAAAGGTTGGGTTACACCTTTTAATTTTACCGTAACAGTACAAATGTTATTTGAGATGGTTGATGTTAATTCAACAGTTGGCCTTGTAATGGGGCTCTCAATAGCAGATACAAGATTAAAACTGAATAAAGATAAAATAATTGATAGAACAATCATATAAGCAATATTTCTTTTCATAAAAAGCACCCTCTCAGTATAAAATGCATATAAACATAAATGTATACCTTTATATTATAACAAATGTATCGAAAAATAGCAATAGAAAACTTTGCGAAAGGACCATTTTATATTTGGAAAAATATCGAAAAAAACACTGCTCAATTTTAATTGAGCAGTGTTTATAATGTTGTTTAGCTTAATATGATATTCTGTAACCCTTCATATTGTTAATTAAATATGCGATATCCAAAATACCAACCTTATGATCTCTGTTAATGTCATACTTAATCATAGTTTGATCAAGACCTGTATAACCATAATTTGAAGCCATTGCTGTGAAATCACCATCATCAACAGGTCCAGTGATGGCAGATGATGTTCCGTTAATATCACCAGCAAGGAATGTGTCATGCGTTATTGATCTAATATCATTGAAAACAGTAACTGATAAGTTATTATTTAGGATTGCTCTTGTTGTATAAGTAGCATAACCATCACCTATAAATGTAACGTCATACTGTGTATCTTTAGCAAAACCAGGTAGTGTTAATACATATTCTGATACGTATGCATCGACGTCAGGTGTAGTAAGAACTGCACCGGTTGAGTCAAGCGCAACAAGAGTTGCACCAGTGTGTTTGCTATTAGGGTCTGCGTTAGCACCTGTGTAAATTTCAAAAATTTCTGTAGGAACCTTACCAACCTCTTGAATTTTAACTTTAAAGCGTTGTTGTCCGTATGATGGGTTATTCTTAACTACATAAGGTAGCTCAATGTGAAGTGTTAGTGTAAGGTTTGGAACAGGTATCCAAATATAGTCTGATGATGTTGTGTATATCATTGGATATGGAATATACTGATCACCACTACCAGCACCAGCAGATGTTTTAATAGAACTAATAAGCTCATTATTTGGTGAAGTTTTGCTTAGCCAAATTCTATACACATCATCAGGCGCTGAATTTGCTAAAGGTGGGAAAGTGATGTCAAACAAATCAAGTGTAAGTGTTTCTGCTGTTCCATCACCATCAAGGTCAGCTAACGATGGATGTGCAGGATTAGTGCCACCTATACTGCTGTAAGCTACTTCCAAAGTACCTTCATTTAGATTTAGCGTTGTTGGATTTACTATTGTATATGATGAGCATGCAGTTACAACAGGATTTTTAAGAGTTTTAAATGAATAACCAACCACAGCATGACCTGCATCTATACCTTTATTTGCGTCAATTCCAGTTAAATATGCAATTGCTTTAATTGTACCATTGGCAGTTGCAACGTTTCTAATTTTTAGTTCAACGTTAGTTTCTACACCTGGAATATTTGATACTTTAGGTGGAACTACAGCAGGTATGTAAGCCATACTGGTTTGTGTAACAGGACTTGCAAATTGAATTGTAGAATTAGCTGGAAGTACAACAACTGGGTCAGCACCTACAACAAGTGAATTTGTAACGGCTGTGCCTGTAACACCTGCAGCTACTGTAATAGCTGCACCTGGAGCAGCTCCGACTTCTGTGAATGAGAAATCAGATATTGTTGTGTCATTAGCAGTAGCATTAACTGTAATAACTGGTGTTCCAACTGGAGGATTTGTTGCAGTAACATTTTGGATTATAGTATTTGGAGCATCAACAACTATTACTGCATCATTTAAAATTAAATTTTCAATAGTAATATTTGGTGCATTTACAGTAATTGATGATATCGTACCACCTACTGATGTAATAGTAATACCTGCAATAACAGTACCTGCAGCGGCAGCAGCCATAATCATAGCCCCTGTAATTTGCACAGATGAACCATTTCTAATATTAAGCTGTTTATTAACTGTAACATTTTCGTTATAAGTGCCATCTTTAATAACTATTTCAGCACCAATTGGAGCAGCATCAATTGCCCCTTGAATTGTATTTAATGCATTTATACCTTTTGTGTAATAGTCCGTATTACTTATTACTGGTGTTGAGCCAGGATTTGTTGAAACCCAAATAACAGCTCCGTTAGGAATTTCTTGGCTACTTAATTCACCCGATACTATAATTTTGCTCATATTCGTATTTTTGTTCGCTATTGGTGTTATACCATCTTTTGACACTGCATAATAATTAACTGCATTAACTGAGTTATTTCCTTTAACTGCATCTGCTTGTAATTTTACATATGCTGTAGCCAAAGCGATTGTTTCAAATGTCATAGAGAAGTTAGCATCTCCAACTTTTTTCACAAGAATGTTTCCTGGTGCAACTGTGATCACTGAATTAGTAAATGCTGTTGTGGCTGTTGCAAGTGCTATTACTGCATTATCCACATCATTTTGCGCTGAATTTGCATTATTCTTTACTGCTGTTGCATTATCTATTGCTGTTTGGAAAGCAGTCTTTGCAGATTGTGGAACGTTTCCAACAGCTGTTCCAACTGTTTTGCTTCCAATTAATGTTGTTGCAGTATCTATTGCTGATGTTAAAGCAGTTTTGTCAACTGGTGGTAAGCCAATTCCTACAAAATCAACTTTGATGTTAAAGAAATAATTTTCGCCAGCTACAGATTTTCTGTATACGCTAACGTAATATGTTCCGCCATTTGTAACGTTAGGCATTGCCTTTAATTTGATGTAATAACCACCATAAACTAAATCTTCAACCTTTGTTGCACTGATAATAGCATTATCTGGGCTACTAACTTCAAAATATGAAGTCATATCCAAATCAATTCCTGCTATTGTGCGATTAGGGTTTACTTTGAATGAAACTTCTTCTTCAGTTGCAGAACTTAATGAAATAGCTTGGTCAAATGGTAAAACTACAACAGGAGATGTATCTTTTTTAGCACCTTGGAATGTTATAACGGTATTTATTAGCAAATTAAACTGAACAGCAGGAGCTTTTTGAGCTGAACTTACTGAAGCAGTAGCTACATAAATCTTTTTAACAAGTGTGCCTAAATCTGTAGTAGTAAAGCCTGCGTTAGTGGCGAAATTGTTTTTAAGTGTTTCTAATGTACTACCAGCAGCAGCGTTATTAAATAAATTAGTAACAGCTACGCTTGCTATACTATTTGCAATAGTATTTACATATGTAGTAGTAGCGCTTGCGTTCATAGCATTAGTAATTGCATTTGCGTATGAGGATAGCTGGCTTGAAATAGTGCCTTTAACATCTGATAAAATAGAGGATAATGCTGCTTGTGTGAATGAATAACCAGCAAGCTCATCCATTGGTAAATATAGATTATTGTAAGCATTAGTAATCGCCGCTTCTAATTTTGCTGAATCTGTTCCAGCAGCTGTGTCCATATAGAACATAAGCTCCATTGTGCTGTAAACCATCTTAGCTAATACTGTTGCTGCTGCTTGTGTTGAACCATACTTGGTAACAAGTGTTGGAGTCACCAAACCTCCAAGAATAGTTGTCCAAGCTGCGTCCACAGTAGTATAAGGAGATAGAGTGCTTGTGTTTAAGCTGTCTCCCATAGCTTTTAGGATAGTTGCTTGTTCAGGAGTAATGTTAGCATAGAAGCTTTCCATGCGTGGTGTTAGTTCTGCTTGGAATTCTGATAATGTCATACCTGCTGATGGTCTCGCAGATACTCCTGCAGGAACCAAAGATAGAACCATCAAAGCTGTTAATACAAGTGCAATTGCCTTTTTGATTGTTTTCACGTGCTTCACCTCTTCATTATATTTTTTAAATTTTTTTAATATAAACATTGCTTTTATTTTTTTGCAATGTAAATTTTATAAGTGTTATATATCATTTGAGCAGCCTCAGCCCTTGTGGCAAAGCTTGTTGGCTCAAACGTATTTTCGGGAGTTCCCTTGATAATTCCCATTTGCCTCATTATATAAACTGAATTTTTAGCATAATCACTAATTTGTGCATCATCATTAAATAATTCTGGTTCAGAAGGGGTTGCGTCAATTCCAACATACTGCATAACTCTATATAATAAAGCTGCAATATCTTGTCTTGTAATATCTTGTCCTGTTCCAAAGCTATTATTAAAACCTTTCACAAGGTTTAACATAGCCATTGATGATACATAAGGATAGAACCAAGAGTCTTTATCTACATCTGTAAAATCACTCTTTGCATTTGGATTTTTAAGGTTAAAGCCACTTACTATAAGCTTAACGAATTCTTCTCTTTTAACATTATTTAGCGGTTCGAATTTCATTTCGTAGTTTTTAGAAATTACACCAGCTTCTGCTAAAGTATTTACAGCATTTTCTGCCCACTCTACGCCTTGTAGGTCATTAAATATTTTTGAAGGAGGGAGAATAGGTGGTGCTATTGGAGTGGTTGTTCCACCACTTCCTGTGCCTCCGCCACCTGTGGGTGGTGCAGTTGTTGGCTTAATTGTTGGAGTTGGTGTTGGTGTTTGTGTAGGTGAAGTTGTTGTCGTGGGTGCTGGTGTACTTGTTGATGAATTTTTCAGCCCAAGCTGTGTATAGGACGCATTTGCCAACGAATGATACATCGGTTCCATTTCCTTAGGGACTTCTAATGGGATACCATCAATTATCTGAGATAATCCCAGTTCAGGATAAGCTGTTATAAATAGTTGGTCTAATTTCGCATCAAACATTTTCTGTTTACAGATACCTTGTATTTCATCTCTGTAATTTGTTTTATTGATTTCTCCGTTATCAACTCGTCTTTGGGATTCGTTCATAACAAATGTAATGAATTTCTTTAATCTCGTATTAATTTCATCATTTGAAAGTGGTTCTTCAAGAGTTAAACCTGTTTCGTATAATGTATTCATAAAGGCTGTACTTTCTGCACCTGAAATAACTACATCATATAGTACATCAATATCAGCATCAGTAACAGCATATATAATTGTGGTAGTAAAAATAATCATTAACAAAACAATGGATACAAACTTCTTTGTAAAGTGGAAATAGCGCATAGAAATCCTCCAAATTGATATAGAACAGCTAATTTACATTTAGTTCATTTTATCATCAAAATACATAAATGTCAATTATTATTATATGATTTATTTGTATAATATTATATAATGAATTTGTGTAAATTACCAATAGCATATAATAAAAAATCCGCCAACGTATTTTCTAACGTCAGCGGACTTTTTACAATATTAAGGTATTAGAATTTGCTTTCCACTAATTAAGTCTATTTCGCTTGTCATTTCATTAGCTGTCATAATTTTTTCAGCAGTAGTGTGATACCTTTTTGCAATATCCCACATACGGTCGCCATTTTTAACAAAATAAATTCTAATACAGCAGGATGGCTTCAATTGAAGGATTTCATCCTCGCTAACTGTTACCCCAGTTACATAGTTAATCTTATCCTGCGAAATCACAGTTGCGTTAATGCATAATATATATCGTAAATCAACCTCCCAGCCCATACTGATGTTATAGCTAATATGCTCCATATCTAAGTTAATGTCGCATTGCATATTTTCATCAATTCCATCTATGTCAATGTGCTGGCAAAATCTTTGCTCGTGCTTATATGTGTATAGAGGGCTTTGCTCGTTAGTTGACAGGTATAATATATATGAGTCTATTACGCCTTCAACAATAATCTTGTTGTTTTCTATCCTTGCATTGCCAAGGTATGGCTTTGTTATTACATTATATACCTGCATAATTTCTGGCAAATCTCGTGGCATACTTGCAACGTCTTTTAATGTTACCTGTTCCTTGTTGTCTGCCACTATGCGGTCGATTGTTGTATTGCTTCTTGAAACTAATAGTGGCATATTCACGCTGTATACATCCTCGATAACATCAACTGATACTACCTTGCTTACCTTTGCACAGGCATTTAATGCAACCTCAAGAACTATAATTCTGCTATCGCCGTCGCTATCCTCGTCAACCTCATAAAAAATTGCCTTTACAGCAAATTGCATAGAAGCTTTCATATCCTCATCTGCACCCTCGGCTGATACTATTTCGGTAAATGGAATTTCATGCTCCATAGACTGAATATTATTTTCCTCCATTTCGCCAAGATAAAGCGTGGTAACACTGAGCATTCCCTTAACTATTAACTTTCCACTTACAAGCTTAATGTCCTTGCTTGTAACCTTTGCATCAAGCTTTAATATAGAAGCAATGCTTGGCTTTCCTGATGGTATTTCCAATTTTTCACGAATAGATAATTCTTCCTCGGTGCGTACAACAACGCTGTATGGACTTATGCTATTACGCAAAATTTCAAATGAATCGTCACCCATAACATTTGTAACAAGGTCAACATCAATTGGCATAGAAACCTTTACATCAAGACCAATTAAAACCTTAACGCTAATTTTTCTACTGTTAACAATGCTGTAATCAACATTTTCAATATCACTTTCTAATTCTATGGACATTCCCTCAAGCGCACCCTTTGCGTCTAACAGCTGTGAAAATGCTTGGCTGGAAACAATGCTTTTAACGTTATTATCATCGCCAACATATAAAATATTTAGCTGAACCTTGCCCTCAACTGTTACTCTGTCTTTGTTACAAGATTTGTTTAAGATAATTGCATCAGCATCAACCTGCAATATCCTTGCTATATCTGGCTTTACATCTGGCACAATAATATCCGCTTCTGCATATGCCTGCGAAAATGCGGTAATTTTAGATTCACTCACACACACCGTTTCCTTGTTTAGCTCTATCATATACAATCCTCCCTAAATTCCCTTTGTAATATATGTATGAGCTTGGTCTTTTCTTTATGCTAATTTTATGATAAAATTTACTAATACTAATTTATGAGGTGATTGATTTGTTAATACAAACTCCGGCGAAAATAAATATTACGCTTGACGTTATAAGAAAAAGAGAAAATGGCTATCATGATGTTAAGATGATTATGCAAAAGGTTTCGCTTTATGATAATATAGAAATTGAAATGGCAAGTGATATATCTATTGAAACAAACTTGTCATATCTGCCTTGCGATAGGCGAAACATTGTGTATCGTGCGGCAGAGGCTTTTTTTGAGCATACTGGAATTATCGGTGGCGCAAAAATAAAGATGCAAAAGAGAATACCTGTTGGGGCAGGGCTTGCAGGTGGTAGCACGAATGCAGCAGGGGTTTTGATGGCACTTGATGAAATGTATGGTGCAGGGCTTTCAAAGGAAACCTTATCAATGCTTGGAAGTAAATTAGGCGCAGATGTTGCGTTTTTCATAGATGGAAACAGCACCTGCCTTGCCGAGGGCTTAGGCGAGGTTCTAACGCCAATCGCACCAAATAATTTAAAGGGATATATCGTCCTTGCAAAGCCAAATTTCCCTGTTAGCACTAAATGGGTTTATGAAAGCTTGAAATTAGATAGGATAAAACAAAGACCGAATACAGAATTAGTTATTGAAGCAATAAAAAATGGGGATTTAGTGGCAGTAGCAGAAAATATGGTAAACGTGCTTGAAACAGTAACGGTTGAACGATACCCAGAAATAGAAAGATACAAAAAAAATATGCTAAGGTGTGGGGCAATCGGCTCAATTATGAGCGGAAGTGGCTCCACAGCCTTTGGCATATTCGATGATAAAGTTAAAGCAAGCGCCTGCGCCGATGAAATGAAAAGAAAGACTGATGATGTATTTTTAGTTGAGTTTATGCAGTAATCATTGTTCCAATACCAGTATCGGTGAATATTTCAAGAAGGATACAATGAGGAATTCGTCCGTCAATTATATGAACTCTTTTAACCCCTGCATCTATTGCATCAATACAGCTAAGGGTTTTTGGTATCATTCCACCGTTAATTGTTCCTGCGTCTATCATATTAAATATTTCTTTTTGTGATATTTCATAAATAATTTCGTCACTTTCGTCACTGGTTTTAAGCCCAGGAACGTCTGTTAGTAGTATTAGCTTTTCTGCTTTTAGTGCCGCTGCAATTGCGCCTGCAACTGTGTCGGCATTTATGTTATAGCTTTCGCCGTTTTTACCTATGCCTATTGGTGCAACAACTGGAATATATGCATCGTTTGCTAACATTTGAAGTGCCTCTGCATTTATTTTTGTAATTTTGCCTACAAATCCAAGGTCAACAGCCTCGCCGTCAACGGTTGTATTCATTTTTTCACATTCGATAAGCTTTCCGTCTATACCACTAAGCCCAATTGCGCTTCCGCCTTTCATATTAAGCAAAGAAACAATTTCCTTGTTAGTTTTGCCCACTAAAACCATTTGCGCAATCTCCATTGTTTGTTCGTCTGTAACACGAAGTCCATTTACAAATTTGCTATCAACCTCGTAAATTTTTAACGCAGCAGAAATATCTGGCCCACCACCATGCACAACAATAGGGTTAACACCAACATATTTAAGCAGAGTAATGTCCTCCATTACTTTGTTTTTAAGTTCATCATTTATCATAGCGTTTCCGCCATATTTAATTACAACAGTTTTCCCTGCAAGGCGTTGTATGTATGGCAAAGCCTCAATTAATATATCAGCCTTTGCAATTAGTTTTTCCATTTCCATTTTTAATTCCTCCTATAAATAAAATGCTGGCATATCAATTCCAGTATTTTCTGGCAAACCAAACATTATGTTCAAATTTTGCAGAGCTTGCCCTGCAGCACCCTTAATAATATTATCAAGGCAGGATACAACAACAACTCTGTTTAAACGCTTGTCAACAGCTATGCCAATATCCACAAAGTTCGAGCCTGCAACGTGGTTCGTTTCTGGCAATGTACCCTCGTCGTATATTCTTACAAAATATTCATCCTTATAATATTCCTTAAATATATCAATAATTTCTTTTGTTGTATATGTGCCGTTCAAATTTGCATAACAGGTCGCAAGTATTCCTCTTTTGATTGGAATTAAATGTGGCGTAAATGAAAGTTTTATTTCAGTTCCTGCAACAAGTGATAATTCCTGCTCGATTTCCGAGGTATGACGGTGAGTTGCAATCTTATAAGCCTTCATATTTTCCGTACATTCACAAAAATGCAGGTCAAGCGAAACTGCACGCCCTGCACCTGTTACGCCAGATTTTGCATCTATTATAATGTTATTAACATCAATTAACTGTTTTTTAAGCAGTGGTGCAAGCGCTAAAATTGAACAAGTAGTATAACACCCTGGGTTGCCAACTAAATTTGTTTTCGCTATTTCATCTCTATGTAATTCGCATAAACCATATACCGATTTTTCTAAAAGCTCTGGTGAGCTGTGTGGCTCGCCATACCATTTTTCGTAAACAGCCTTATCTTTATATCTATAATCGCCACTAAAATCTATTACCTTTAAGCCTTTTTTAATAAGCTTAGGTATAATTTCCTTTGATGCACCGTGAGGAAGCGCAGTAAAAACAACGTCACTATCCTTAGCGATTACATCCACGTCTAAGCCTTCAAGCTCTATATCCAAAACATTTGTAAAGTTAGGGTACACCTGCGCAAGCTTTTTGCCCACATAGGTTTGCGAAACAAGGTGCATAATTTGCACGTCCTTATGCCCTGTAAGTAGCCGTACAAGCTCAACCCCTGCATAACCTGTTGCCCCTAAAACTGATGCTTTTATCATAACCTTCGCCTCCATAAAAATGTATTACTAATTATACATCTTTTTGCATAAAAATGCAAGTTGATATATTATCTTTTTTATGTTAGAATGAAGTAAGGGGGGAAATATATGAATTATTTAACCAGCTTTTGGATTTTAGTTGCAGTTATTATGGCCGTTGTTGAGGCTGTAACGCTTGGGCTTGTTTCGATTTGGTTTTGCGTTGGTGCTGTTATGGCGGCAATTGCTGCTGTGTTTACCGATTCGCTAATTATCCAAGTAAGTGTTTTTGTTGTTGTTACTGGTCTTACTCTTGCGTTTACTCGTCCTATTGTAAATCGTTTTACCAAACAAAAGTTTACAGCTACTAATGCAGACAGAATTATTGGTGGAGATGGTATTGTTACTATTACCATTAACCCTATTGACAACACAGGTCAGGTTAAAACTGGTGGTCAGGTGTGGTCTGCAAAAAGTGCGAATGGTGTTAAAATTGAACAGGGAACGATTGTTTCCATCTTATCTATTGAAGGTGTTCGTGCCGTAGTAAAGATTAAAGAGGGGGAAAATTAAATGATATTTTTATTAATTTTATTGTTGTTGACAGTATTCGTTGTTGTTGGTAATGTAAGAATTGTACCACAAGCTCATGCGTATGTAGTGGAACGCCTTGGTGCATATAATGAAACTTGGAGTGTGGGTTTGCATTTTAAAATTCCATTTGTCGACAGAATTGCAGGAATAGTTTTAATGAAGGAACAGGTTGTAGATTTTAAGCCACAACCAGTTATAACGAAGGATAATGTAACAATGCAAATTGATACGGTTATATATTTTCAAATTACCGATCCAAAGCTGTATGCTTATGGTGTTGACCACCCAATGAGCGCAATTGAAAATCTTACAGCGACAACTCTTCGTAATATTGTTGGTGAGTTAGAACTTGACCAAACCTTAACCTCTCGTGATACTGTTAATACAAAAATGCGTGCAATTTTAGACGAGGCTACCGACCCTTGGGGTATTAAAATTAACAGAGTAGAGCTTAAAAATATTTTGCCACCTCGTGAAATTCAAGATGCGATGGAAAAGCAAATGAAAGCAGAGCGTGAAAAACGTTCAGCAATTCTTGTTGCAGAGGGACAAAAGCAAGCGCAAATCCTCGATGCAGAGGGTGAAAAAACATCTACAATTCTTCGTGCAGAAGCGAAAAAAGAGGCTCAAATTCGTGAAGCAGAGGGTGAGGCAGAGGCTATTATAAAGGTTCAGGATGCTATTTCTGTTGGTATTCGTAAAATTAATGAGAGTAACCCAAGTGATGCTGTTATTGCACTAAAATCACTTGATGCGTTTGTAAAAGCGGCAGATGGCAAGGCAACAAAAATTATTATACCGTCTAATATTCAAGGTATTGCAGGGCTTGCAACAAGTATTCAAGAAGTAATGAAGGAAACTAAATAAAGTAAAAGGGGAACGTGAAATGTCTGGACATAGTAAGTGGTCAACAATAAAACATAAAAAGGAAAAAACCGATTCTCAACGAGGGAAAATTTTCACTAAAATAGGTCGTGAAATTGCTGTTGCTGTTAAAGCAGGAGGGACAGACCCAGAAACCAATTCCAAGCTAAAAGACGCTATCGCTAAGGCAAAGGCAAATAATATGCCAAACGATAACGTAAGCCGAAGTATAAAAAAAGCATCTGGTGAGGGTAGTAGCGATAATTTTGAGGAGATAATCTATGAGGGTTACGGTCCCTGCGGGGTGGCAGTTATTGTTGAAACACTAACGGATAATCGCAATAGAACTGCTGGCGATATGCGCCATTATTTTGATAAATTTGGTGGTAATTTAGGCACAAATGGTTGCGTTATGTTTATGTTCGACCAAAAAGGCGTTATAATTATTGAAAAAGATGATAAAATAGACGAGGAACAGCTTATGATGGACGCATTAGAAGCAGGCGCAGATGATGTTTCAACCGAGGCTGATTATTTCGAGGTTACAACAGCTCCTGCAAGCTTTGGAATGGTGCGTGATGCACTCGAAAAATTGGGATATACCTTTGCCGAGGCAGAGATAGAATATATACCGCAAACCGAAACCGAGCTTACAGGCGGAAAAGATATTCTTATGATGAACAGGTTAATTGAACATATAGAGGATAGCGACGATGTACAATCTGTATGGCACAATTGGCAGAATACAGAGGAATAGAAAATATTCATAAAAAAAGCCTTCACTATTAAAAATGGTAGTGGGGGTTATTTTATTTCTTGCTCTAAATTTTTAAAAATATCATCGTCAAAAAATTCTGTGATAGAAATTTCTAATCCATCACAAATTTTTTTAAGTGTAGAAATTGTAGTGCTGTTATTTCTTTCACTAACAATATTATTTAAAGTTGATTGGGTTATACCGCAAATAGTTCCTAACTTATTAATGGTAATATTTTTAAATTTGCAAATTTCTAAAATCCTTTGTTTAACAGCATTTCCTATATTCATAATACACCACCTAACTAAATTGAGTTAATTGCATTTTAACTCTTTTAAGTCAAAAAGATTAACCCTTTTGGGTTGACTTTTTGTAAATTATATGATATTATCTTATAACATATGATATTACTATAATATGATGAGGTGTACGTATGCGTGAAAAAAGCTGTTGTTTTACAGGACATAGGCAAATACCAAAGGAATATTTAGAAAGAATTAAGGAACAAACAAAAACAGAAATTAAAAAGCTTATTGAGCAAGGGGCAACTAATTTTTTGAATGGTGGCGCTGTTGGGTATGATCTTTTAGTTGGACAAATTATTATTGAGTTAAAGCAAAGTTATCCACAAATAAATTTAACTCTTGTACTGCCGTGCAAAGATCAATGCAAATTTTGGAGTGAAACGGATAAACAGGCATACAAGCAACTACTTTTATCTGCCAACAGAATAATTTATACTTCAGAGCAATATCATAATGGCTGTATGCACACTCGTAACCGCTATATGGTAGATAATTGCAATTTCGTTATAGCCTATTGTACTAAACAAAGTGGCGGAAGCTATTATACCATGGATTATGCAAAAAATCAGAATGTTAGTGTTTTGATGCTAAAATTATGAGGTGAAATTTATGTGGGGTAAAAGTAGAAGAATTATAGTTAAGTTGCCAAAAGAAGAATACAAAGCATTAACGGAAAAATGCAAAGCTTTTAATGTGGACTTAAACGACTTTGTCTTAAAAGCCATTAACGATAAAAAAATCATTGTATCACCGAAAATTAGTGAGTTCATAGATGAGTTAAAAAATATCGAAAATAATCTAAATGAATTCACTGTTCTTGCAAATAAAGGGGCTGTATGCTTTTTTAATTTAGAAAAAACGGGTAATCAATTAAATGAAATTTGGGAAGTGTTAAATAATTTGCAAATAAAAAATTAATATTGTACAGGCACAAATAACAACACCTCTGCATACATTAAGTTATACCAATTCCAGTTTAAAAACTGGAATTGTATTATATAATGTGGAGGTGTTGTTATGTTTTTTTCTTTTCTAATTAATCAGATTTATCTATTAATTTCTTATGTTTCAAACACAAATTCGTTTCCAAAGCCTCTCTCTGCAAAGGAAGAACAGCATTATTTAGAGCTTTATGAAAATGGAGATATGAATGCAAAAAATGTTCTGATTGAAAGGAATTTAAGGCTTGTAGCCCATGTTGCAAAGAAATATTCCTCGACAGGAAAGGATAATGACGATCTAATTTCTATCGGTGCTATTGGCTTAATTAAAGGAATTTCAAGCTTTAAAAGTAGCAAGGGCACAAAGCTTTCAACATATATTGCACGTTGCATTGAAAATGAAATACTTATGTGCATTCGTGCATCAAAAAAAACTCAGAACGAAGTGTCAATAGAAGAACCAATAGGCTTTGACCGTGAAGGTAATCAAATTACATTTAATGATATTTTAAGCCGTGATGGTGATGAAGTTTTAGAAGAGGTAAGCGCCAAAATGCTTATTAACACCTTGTATGATGGCATTGCTGACACATTGTATGGACGTGAAAAAACGGTTGTAGAGCTTCGCTATGGGCTTATTGATGGAAACGAATTAACCCAAAGAGATGTAGCAGCTATGCTTGGCATTTCAAGGTCATATGTATCGAGAATTGAAAAAAGAGCAATTGGACGCCTTAAAAAACGTTTATCCAATGATATAATGATATGATGTGTTGACATTAATTGCATTTAAGGATAAAATTATGTAATTAACATTGAGGAGAAAAAATTATATGAATTTACCTACATTTGGATTACTTTTAATTAACATTTGCTTTTTAGTTGGTGGGCAAACCCTTTGGAAGCTTGGGCTGAATAACAGTAATTTCACTCTTTCTTTTATGGGTATTTTGAAATTCGTATTTAACCCATACATTTTTAGTGGGCTTGTTATTTACGTTATTGCAACTGCCCTTTGGCTTTATATTCTTTCTGTTTCGGAATTTTCAGTTGCGTATCCTCTGCAAAGCCTTTGTTATATTGTTGCTGCGTTTGTTGCAATATTAGTTTTCAAAGAGAATGTTCCTGCAACTCGTTGGCTTGGGTTGGTTTTAATTTCTGCTGGTGCATTTTTTGTATCGCTACCTACAAAATAAGGAGATAAAATGTTTAGTATAAAACACGAAAAAACATATGTGAAAATTTTATTAATAGCAATTATTACAATATATTTAGGGCTGTGCTTTGCAAGCTTTGCATATCATGGGGACACTGTTTTAATGGGAAACTTCGAGACCTTTAATAATGATGATGTTAAATATTTGCGAAGTGCGTGGACTCTTATCGATACAGGAAAGTACACCTATAAATTTGTAGACCAAGATACAGTTTTCATTATGCCCGGGCTTACCACAGTTTTGGCAGGCTTTGTGCTTGTTTTTGGCAAGTTCCCAATGGTTCCGTTTAGAATTTTTCAAGCAATTCTGCTTGCAGGGGGGCTATATTTTATTTTCCTAATTGGTAGGAAAATATTCAGTTCAAAGGTAGCTTTAATTGCTACAGCACTTATGGCAATTTATGCGCCAAGCATTTATGCGCCAAATACAATTTTTACAGAGTCCATTTACTATTTTTTATTTTTGCTTTCATTTGTGTTTGCTACCTATGCGCTTGACACTGCAAGCTTAAAATATTACGCCTTAGGTGGGGTTTTTCTTGGACTCGCTGCACTTTTTAGGCCTACAATTCTGCTTTTCCCTATTGTTGTTTTTATAATGTGGCTTATTAAAAAATATAGTGTTGTTGATATGATAATTTGTGGTGGTATGGTAATAGGAATAGTTTGTCTTATTTTATCTCCGTGGATTATTAGAAATGCTATTATTTTTCATAGGTTTATTCCACTCACAATTTCAAGTGGAAACCCCACTATGCAGGGCACATTTATAGATTATGACCAAAGCGTGCGTGCTACGGAAAATATAGATTATTATGAAATTATTAAGGCAGAGGGCAAAATTGATATTTCAAAGTTTGGCAAGGACGAAATTATAACCGATGAGGCAGAAAGTGAAATGGCTGAAATTCGTGTTAAAAAGTTATTAGAGGAAAAACCTGATGAAATTATAAAATGGTATACAATTGGCAAAACCTACGAAAATTGGAAAAAGCCGTTTTTGTTTAAAAATGTTTTTGATATAGATGCAGGGGAGCTGCTTTGGCAGCATAGAATATATATGATTGCTGGAATTCTTGGCTTTATCTTATTTGCTATTAAAGGGAAGCTAAAGGGTATGGCATATCTACCTGTTATTTCAATTATTTATTTTAATTGTGCACATTTGCCGTTTTTCTGTTTTGCAAGGTATATGTTTCCGATAATGTTTTGTGTAGTTTTCTTTGGGGCATTTCTGCTTTGTGAATTATCACGTATGGCTGTAAATTTAGGTAAACACATAAAAAATGCGATATAACAAATGTTATACCGCATTTTTTTAAAAGATATTATTTAATTATTGGACCAGGGTTTGGGTATACATTCTTACCAAATGCTGTGTTAACAATAATTGCAGCTGAAAGATAAAATCCAGCAATTCCAGCCACTAATAATGCCCATGCAGGGATTATCTTGAAAGTAACAGGAAGAACGCCCATATCTGTTAGGCATATAAATGGAAGTGCAACATCAAGAGCAAGAATTATTAAGGTTAAAAGCGCAGGTGTCTTGAAAAATGCTGGTGTCCAAGCCCACATTATTAATGTAAGTGCTGCCCACGCCCAACCGTCAATATGTGAGTCAATTTTAATACCACTATTTGTCATATTGAACTTGAAAATCATTTCTAACCCACTAACAAACATAAAAAATGCACAGAAGAATATGAATGTATTGCCTCCTGTTGTGTTTCCACCCTTTAAATCAATTAGCCCTACTACAAGCTGAACTACAAACCCACCTAAAAGCCAAATTCCGAGTAGTGGCATTGCAGATGGCTCAACTTTGCCAGAAAGTAATGCGAAAAACCCAAAACATGCAACAGCTAAAGCAACCAAACCAGCAGGTGTTGGATTTGCCCATTCTTTAACTAATTTTGTTTCATTCAATAATGTACCCTCGCTTTCTTATGCAAAAATTTAAATTTGCTTTTTGAATTATACATTAATTTTCTACATTAATCAACACTTTTTTTGAGTTAAGCTAATTTTGATAAGGTTAAGCCCTTTTGTTTTAGAATAATCTATGACAGACATAGTTTCTGTATCATTTCCATCATAAACAGCAATAAGTAACGAGCTTTTATCGATCATATATTTGCTTGCAAGCCTGCTGCAAGATGATGTATAGTGAGTGCTTGCATAGCCTATATAATCACATTCTGATAAAATATTAAAATATCGCTCCCTTTGGTTTTCGGTCCAAAAGCTTGCTTGGTTTTCGTAAGACAAAGAGGCTTCAAGTATAACCTCTGGGTAAAATTTCTTAATTCTAACCACAATTTCGGCTGCCCACATATCAACACCTAATTGCATTGTAGCTATGAAATGATTGTAGCCATTTGATATGGATTTTTTAATTTCTTCTTCAAGTTTTTGTTTGATTAAAATACTTTCATTATTAGTTTCGTTAAAAATAAAAGGTAGCCGTTGAATGCGGTTACCAGTAAAACAAGCAATATTTGGTTTCAATGTTAACCCTCGATTTTCAAAAAGTCTTTTAACAATTTCAAACCACTAATTACAATTTGCTTTTGCGTGGCATCAAAATCTTTCGTAATGTCTTCTACTTGTTTTGCAAAATAGTGTTGTGTGCTATTCTTTTCTAAATTTTCGAATAGTAGACCGTCAATTGATACTTCAAGGACATTGGCTATCCGAATAAGGCTTTTTAAACTTGGCACGTTTTTTCCTCTTTCGAGTTGCCCTAGGAAATTACTTGAAATATCACATTTTTCTGCTAATTGTTCAAGGGTTAAACTTCGTTTTTGGCGTTCTTCTCTAATTCTTTTGCCAAATAATTGAGTATTTATTTGGTCCAATCCTCCATTCATTTTGATATACTTTATTTTACAATTCTAATAATGAAATTAAAACAAGTTGAATGTTCTAAATATTGACTGTATGTTTTTTATTTTAATATTATTTGTTTTTATTAATTCTAATATGCATAATTATATAAAAAAACAACCTAACTATGTAGATGTTTCCTACATAATTAGGTTGTTTCGGGTGTTACTTTTAGCCTATTTTTTTTATTGCATACTCGATTCTTGCTAATGTTTCATCTTTTTTTAGTATTGCTGCAAGCTCTACGCCACCACCAGGGGTGAAAGCCTTTCCAGATAATGCTACCCTTAGTGGGTATAATAATTGTCCGTTTTTAATTCCTAATTTTTCTACTAATGCCATAAGCTCGTTATGGATAATTTCCTGTGTCCAATCCGCTATGCCCTCTAAAACTGGTAGCATTTGCGAAAGTGATTCCTTTGAAATTATCGCATCTGTCTTCATTTTCTTATGGACAAAAAGGTCTAATTCGTAATCTGGAAGCTTATCAAAAAAATCTACCTGCTCGGGTATGTCGGAAAGCTTTTCGCATCTTTTTTGCAAAAGCTCACTTATTTTTGCTGTGTCAATATTAGGGCTTATAACAACGCCTTCATAATATACCTTTGCCATCTCGTGAAACGCCTCTGGCGTTAGGTCACGAATATATTCGCCATTTAACCATGCAAGCTTTGCCTCGTCAAATATAGCAGGAGATTTGCTAATTCCCTTTACATCAAAGGCCTCAACTAATTCAGCTAATGTAAATTTTTCACGCTCCCCCTGTGGGCTCCAGCCAAGCAACGCAATGTAATTTATTACTGCATCCTTTAAATAACCTTTTTTTATAAAATCCTCGTATGAGGCATCACCATCTCGTTTTGATAATTTGTGCGAATGGTCACGCATAACAGGTGAACAATGTATATATGCAGGAATTTCCCAACCAAATGCTTCATATAGAAGGTTATATTTTGGTGTAGACGATAAATATTCATTTCCACGAATTATATGGGTAATGTTCATCTGATGGTCGTCTATAACATTTGCAAAATTATATGTGGGCATACCGTCAGATTTTAACAAAACATTATCATCAAGGGTTGTGTTTTCAACAGTAATAGTTCCGAAAACTACATCATCAAATGAGGTTGTCCCACTTTGTGGCATTTTTTGGCGAATAACATAAGGCTGCCCTGCGTCAATTTTCGCCTTAACCTCATCGGCAGATAAGCTCTTACAGTAGCCATCATATTTGGGTGGCAATTTTTTCGCCTCGCATATTGCACGAACGCTGTCTAAACGCTCTTTGTCGCAAAAACAGTAATATGCTCCACCAATTTCCACTAATTTTTCTGCATATTGCTTATACATATCCTTACGTTCGCTTTGAATATATGGGCCATATTCGCCACCAATGTCTGGCCCCTCGTCCCATAAAAGACCAGTTTCACGAAGCGTGTTATAAATTATATCTACCGCACCCTCAACATACCTTTCTTGGTCAGTATCCTCAATTCTTAGTATATAATCGCCACCCTGTGATTTGGTTAATAGGTAGGCATATAATGCTGTGCGAAGGTTACCAACGTGCATATATCCAGTGGGGCTTGGTGCAAATCTTGTTCTTATTTTCAATATTATCACTCCTTATCTGCAAATATTTTATATTTATATTTAGTTCTTGTCAAGTATCATATATTTATGGTATTATTATCTATGGTAAATATCATCGGTAATTTTTATAGAAAAGAGGTAGATTTTATGAACTTTAAATTTGCTAATCGTGTGCAGGATTTACACGGTTCTGCTATTCGTGAGGCATTTAAAGCACTTTCCAAACCGGGTATGATTTCTTTTGCAGGTGGTATGCCAGCACCAGAAATGTTTCCAAATGTGGAGCTTGCTAAAATAGCTGACGACATTTTAATCAATAGGAGCAATATTGCTCTTCAATATGGCATTACTGAGGGCTATGCACCGCTTATTGAACAGGTTAAAAACAGGCTTAGTAAAATTGGTGTAGGAAAAGATGGTGACCAAACTGTTATAGTTACAGGTGGTCAGCAAGGGATTGAGCTTGTTACTAAGGCACTTATAAATGAAAATGACGGTATCGCTTGTGAAAATCCTTCTTTCGTTGGTGCGCTTAATGCGTTCCGTTCATATAATGCTAAGCTGTACGGAGTAGATATGGAAAGCGACGGAATGAACATTGATATGTTAGACGATGTTCTTACGAAAAATGAAAATATAAAATTTGTATACACAATTCCAACCTTCCAAAACCCAACAGGTATAACAATGTCACTTGCAAAACGAAAACAGCTTTTAGAGGCTGCTAAAAAACATAATATATTTATTTTAGAGGACAACCCATACGGTGAGCTTAGGTTTGCTGGTGAGGATATTCCAACTATTAAATCAATGGACACAGATAACAGAGTTATATATGTTGGCTCATTTTCAAAAATTTTATCCCCTGGGCTTAGGCTTGGGTTTTTATGTGCAGATGAAACACTTATTGAAAAGGTTGTTGTGTGCAAACAGGTAAGTGATGTGCATACAAATATTTTCGCACAAATGCTTGCAAGCGAATATCTAAGCCAATATGATATAGACGAACAAATTAAAAAAAGCAAGGCATTATATGGTGCTAAGTGCAAGCTAATGAAAGAATGTATAGAAAAGTATTTCCCTAAGAACGTAACCTCAACCTCACCACAGGGTGGAATATTCCTATGGTGTGATATGAATAATGGAGTGGATAGCAAAATTATATCTGCTAAGGTGTTAGAGAAAAATGTAGCTATTGTTCCAGGGGCAGGGGCTATGCCAAACCCAAATGTTGTTACAAGCGCATTTAGGCTTAATTATTCAACAGCGGCTGATGATAAAATTGTGCAGGGCATCTGCGCATTAGGTGAGGTGCTTTACGAATATGGAAAATAAAAAAAAGAAAATTTTTAGTGGTGTTCAAGCATCAGGCTTTTTAACGCTTGGCAACTATATTGGTGCGCTTCGTAATTGGGCAAGCCTTCAAGAGGAGTATGACTGCTGTTTTTCTGTTGTGGACCTTCACTCGATTACTGTAAGGCAAAACCCTGCGGAACTTAGAAAACGTGCTATGGAAATTCTTATGCTATATATCGCAAGTGGCATAGATCCAGAGGAAAACCTGCTGTTTTTCCAAAGCCACGTTAGCGCCCACGCAGAGCTTGGCTGGATACTAAATTGCTACACATATATGGGCGAGCTTCAAAGAATGACTCAGTTTAAAGATAAAAGCAGGAAAAATGAGGATAATATAAATAGTGGGCTTTTCACATACCCTGTGCTTATGGCGGCAGATATTTTATTGTATCAGGCAGATTTAGTTCCAGTTGGTGTCGACCAAAAACAGCATTTAGAGCTTGCAAGGGATATAGCTACAAGGTTTAATGGAATTTATGGGGATGTATTTACAGTGCCAGAGCCATATATACCAAAGGTTGGCGCAAGGGTTATGAGCCTTCAAGACCCAACCTCAAAAATGAGCAAATCAGACGAAAATATAAATTCATATATAGCGATGTTAGATGACCCAGATACAATTATTCGCAAGGTTAAGCGTGCAGTGACGGATTCAGAAGGACAGGTTATATATCGTGAGGGCAAGGACGGAATAAATAATTTACTTAGTATTTATTGTGGAGTAACTGGTAAAACCTTGGAAGTGGCACAAAATGAATTTGCAAATAGTGGCTATGGTGATTTTAAATTAGCAGTAGGAGAGGCAATTGTAGAATGCCTGCGCCCAATTCAAGATAAATTTTATGACCTGCAAAAGAATAAAGATTATGTAGAGGCAATTTATAAAAGTGGCGCAGAAAAAGCTGGCTATATTGCTAGCAAAACCTTGCGCAAGGTACACAAGAAAATTGGTTTTATAGAAAGATAACGAAAAGAGGTAAATGTTAACTATGCAATATGATATGCTTCGTCTGTTCTTCACTATTGTTGTTGCTTTTTTAGTCGCCTATGCGTCAACACCAATTGTGAAAATTCTTGCCATTAAAATTGGTGCAATTGATATACCAAAGGACGACCGTAGAATGCACAAAAACCCTATTCCACGCCTTGGTGGTGTTGCGATTTTTTATGGATTTATCGTTGCAATACTCTGCTTTTGCGAGATAGATAGGTCAATACAGGGCATACTAATTGGTAGCGTTATTATCGTTGCTGTTGGCGTACTTGATGATGTAATTCAGCTTAAAGCAATATATAAGCTGCTCGGGCAAGTTCTTGCAGCTGGGGTTGTTGTATTCCACGGTGTTACAATCGAATATTTTACAAACCCTAATTTTTTTAGCCAAGAAACATATATTTCACTTGGTATTTGGGCTATTCCAATAACTATTATGTGGATTGTTGGGGTTACAAATGCAGTTAATTTAATCGATGGGTTAGACGGTCTTGCTGTTGGTGTTTCGTCCATTTCATCGGCATCACTTTTTTCCATTTCACTAATAACAAAGGAAACAAATATATCTATACTAACTGCTGCTGTTGCAGGTGCAGGGTTTGGCTTTATGCCTTATAATATGTTCCCAGCAACCATTTTTATGGGTGATACAGGTGCAATGTTCTTGGGCTTTATCCTAAGCTGTGTGAGTATTTTAGGCTTATTTAAAGGGTATGCAGTTATTTCATTTGCAATTCCATTTTTGATTCTTGGGCTACCTATTTTTGATACAAGCTTTGCTATTATTCGCAGGCTGTATCGTGGTAAGTCACCTATGTCGCCAGATAGAGGGCATTTGCATCATCGCCTTATAGATATGGGCTTTAACCAAAAGCAGACCGTTACTATTTTGTGCATAGCAAGTGGACTTTTATCACTTTCTGCAGTTGTGCTTATGATTAGTGGTGCGTTTAGAGCTATGGTTTTAATAGCTGCTGTTATTTTACTAACTGGTATCGGATATAATTTATTTAACAATACAATAGAAGAGGAAGCTGAGGAAAATAATGAATAAAGTCACAGTTATGACGGTGTTTGGCACTCGTCCAGAGGCAATAAAAATGGCTCCACTCGTGAAAGAGCTTGAAAGCAACCCTTTAATCAACTCACTGGTTTGCGTTACAGCACAGCACAGGCAGATGTTAGACCAAGTTCTTGAAATTTTCGACATAACTCCAGATTATGACCTTGACATTATGAAGGATAGGCAAACACTTACAGGCATTACTACTCGTGCATTAGAGGGGCTTGATGAGGTTTTTAAAGAGGCAAAGCCAGATATAATTTTAGTACATGGTGATACAACCACAACGTTTGTTGGCTCGCTTGCAGCTTTTTACAATCAAATTAAGGTTGGGCATGTTGAAGCGGGGCTTAGAACCTTTGATAAATATTCACCATTCCCAGAGGAGATAAACAGGCGATTAACAGGGCAAATTGCAGATTTGCACTTTGCACCAACGGTTAACAACAAGAAAAATTTACTTAACGAAAATATGGAAGAAAAAGATATATACATTACTGGCAACACAGTTATCGATGCTCTTAAAACAACAGTAAATAAAGATTATGAGCTTTGTGGAAGTATGAAGGATGTTGATTTTGATAATAAAAAAGTTATTTTAGTTACAGCACATAGGCGTGAAAATTTGGGTGAACCCTTGCAAAATATTTGCAAAGCTTTAAAAAGAATTGTAACGGATTTTGAAGATGTAGAGCTTGTGTACCCTGTGCATTTAAACCCTGCTGTTCGTGAGGTTGCTTTCGATATACTTGGAAAGTTAGATAGAGTTAAGCTTATTGACCCTGTTGATGCAAGAGATTTACATAACGCTATGGCAAGGTGTCATTTGGTGCTTACAGATTCAGGTGGGCTACAAGAGGAAGCACCATCACTTGGCAAGCCAGTGCTTGTGCTTAGAAACGAAACCGAACGCCCAGAAGCAGTTACCTCTGGCACAGTGCGTATAGCAGGAATTGATGAGGATACAATTTATAATATGACTGCAAAATTATTATTAGATAATGCTGATTATGAAAGTATGGCTCGTGCAGTTAACCCATATGGTGATGGTGAGGCTTCACGCCGCACAGTTGAAGCAATTCTTTATTATTTTGGACTTGGTGAAAGACCAGCAGATTATAAAACAAATTAAAATATATAATAAAAGGACTAATGGATTATAACCCATTAGTCCTTTTAGTTAAATTATTTAGTTTTTTGGTTCAGCCATTTTTACATAGCTATCATATCTATCTTTAGCGTTTTCCTCAGCTGCCTTGAATAATATCTCAGCATTTTTAGGGAATGACCTTGTTAGTGCAGAGTATCTAACCTCGCCCATTAAGAAATCTTGGAAAGATTCTGTTGGCATTTTAGAATCCAAAGTAAATGGATTTTTGCCTTCTTTTTTCAATAGTGGGTTATGTCTGTAAAGATGCCAGTAACCTGCGTCAACTGCTCTCTTTTCTTCAAGTTGAGTTTCGCCCATTCCAACCTTTAAGCCGTGGTTAATACATGGAGCATACGCAATAATAAGTGATGGACCGTTATAGCTTTCAGCCTCTTTAACAGCCTTTAATAGTTGGCTTTGGCTAGCGCCCATTGCAACCTGTGCAACATAAACATATCCATAAGACATAGCCATCATACCAAGGTCTTTCTTTTTAGTAGTCTTACCAGAAGCAGCAAGCTTAGCTATTGAACCAGAAGGTGTTGCCTTAGATGCTTGACCACCAGTGTTCGAATAAACCTCTGTATCAAATACCATTATGTTTATGTCCTCGCCAGATGCTAACACATGGTCAAGTCCACCAAATCCAATGTCATACGCCCAACCGTCGCCACCTAGAACCCATTGAGATTTCTTAACTAAGAATTCTTTGTTTTCTAATATATCGCCAAATAATACACTTATCTCTGCACTACCTTTGTAGCCTTCAAGAGTAGCTATAAGGCTATCAGAAGTAGCTCTTGATGTTTTGCCATCCTCCATACTGTCTATCCAAGCTTGTATAGCAGCCTTGCAAGAATCATCTACACCTAATTCAATTGCTTTGTTACATAAGTCAAATATTCTTTCTCTAATTTGTTTTACAGCTAAAACCATACCGTAACCAAATTCAGCATTATCCTCGAATAGTGAATTTGCCCAAGCAGGACCATGACCTTTGTGGTTTACTGTATATGGTGTAGCAGGAGCACTACCAGCCCAAATTGACGAACAACCAGTTGCGTTTGCAATCATCATTCTATCGCCAAATAATTGTGTTATAAGCTTAGCATAAGGAGTTTCTCCACAACCAGCACATGCACCAGAGAATTCTAAAAGTGGTGTTTCTAATTGACTACCCTTAACTGAATCTGTACCTAAAGCATTTTCTTTAGGGCTAAGTGTCATTGCATATTTCCAATTTTCTGCTTCAACAGCTTGAGTTGCATGAACTTTCATAACGATTGCTGATTCCTTTGCAGGGCAAGTGTTAGCACAGCTTCCACAGCCAGCACAATCTTCAACAGAAACTTGTAATCTGAAATTCAAGCCATCAAGACCTTTGCCAACTGCCTTTTTAGAAACAAAAGAAGCGGGTGCATTTTTAACTTCTTCTTCATTTAATAAGAAAGGTCTAATTGTAGCATGAGGGCAAACATACGCACATTGATTACATTGAATGCATTTATCCATATCCCATTCTGGAACTTCAAATGCGATACCTCTTTTTTCATAAGCCGCTGTACCTTGTGGGAATGTTCCGTCTTCCATACCAAGGAATGCGCTAACTGGAAGCTTGTCACCCTCTTGCTTGTTAACAGGAATCATTATGTTTTTAACGAAGTCTGGTAAATTTTCTTCAGCTTTAACTTCGTCAACTGCATCTGCCCAAGAAGCAGGTGCATCAATTTTTTGTAGTGATTTAATACCCATATCCACGGCTTTATAGTTCATTTCAACTATTTTTTCACCTTTGTTAGAATATGATTTGTAAATTGCATCTTTCATATACTTAACAGCATCTTCCAGTGGAATAATATCTGCAAGCTTAAAGAAAGCTGATTGCATTATCATATTAGTTCTTCCACCAAGACCAATTTCAAAAGCAATGTCTGCAGCATCAATAGTATAGAAGTTAATTTTGTTTTTAGATAAATATCTTTTTGTAGCAGCAGGAAGCTTTGCATCAAGCTCTGCAAAAGTGAAAGCACAGTTTAATAGGAAAGTACCATTTTCTTTAAGGTCTGAAACCATATCATATTTATCAATATATGAAGGGTTATGGCAAGCAACAAAGTTTGCCTTGTTAATTAGATAAGTTGAACGAATTGGTGTTTTACCAAATCTTAAATGTGATACTGTAATACCACCAGATTTTTTAGAATCGTATGAGAAATATGCTTGTGCATACATATCTGTGTGGTCACCAATAATTTTTATTGTGTTTTTGTTAGCACCAACTGTACCATCTGAACCAAGTCCCCAGAATTTACAGCTAATTGTGCCTTCGCCTGTAACATCAATTTCTTCAAGCTTATCAAGAGAAGTAAATGTTACATCATCCACAATACCAATTGTGAAGTGATTTTTAGGCTTGTCTTGTTTTAGGTTATTGAAAACAGAAACAATTTGTGCAGGTGTAGTATCTTTTGAACCTAAACCATATCTGCCAGCAACTATTGTAGGCCTAACTTCTTCATCAAAATATGCTGTACAAATATCTTGGTATAATGGCTCGCCTATTGAACCCGGCTCTTTTGTTCTGTCAAGAACAGCAATCTTTTTAACTGTTTTTGGCATTGCTGCAAGCAAGTGTTTAACTGAGAAAGGTCTGAATAAACGAACCTTTATTAGTCCAACTTTTTCGCCAGCTGCATTTAGATAATCAATAGTTTCTTCAATTGTATCACAAGCTGAACCCATAGCAATAATAACTCTATCTGCATCTTTTGCACCATAGTAGTTAAATAAGCTATAATCTCTGCCTGTTAGCTTGTTAATTTCGTTCATATAATTTTCAACGATTGCAGGCAATTCGTTGTAGAATTTGTTAGAAACCTCTCTACCTTGGAAGTAGATATCAGGGTTTTGAGCTGTACCACGAAGTACAGGATGTTCAGGGTTAAGTGCCCTTTTTCTAAACGCCTTAACAGCATCCATATCAACTAAGCCTGCAAATTCATCATAGTCGATAACTTCAATTTTTTGAACCTCGTGAGAAGTTCTAAAACCGTCAAAGAAATGCAAGAATGGTACACGGCCTTTAATTGCGCTAAGATGTGCAACGCCACCTAAGTCCATAACCTCTTGAACGTTTCCGGTAGCAAGCATTGCAAAACCAGTTTGTCTACAAGCCATTACGTCAGAATGGTCACCGAAAATTGATAATGCGTGAGTTGCAAGTGCACGTGCTGTTACATGAAAAACGCCTGGCAATAATTCACCGGCAATTTTGTACATATTTGGAATCATAAGTAGCAAGCCTTGAGAAGCTGTGTAAGTTGTTGTTAGGGCACCTGCTGCCAAAGCACCATGCACAGTACCTGCTGCACCTGCTTCAGACTGAAGCTCTGCTAATCTAACTTCTTGTCCAAAAATATTTTTTTTACCCTTAGAAGCCCACTCGTCGGTGAATTCGGCCATAGGGGTAGAAGGAGTAATAGGGTATATACCCGCTACTTCTGTGAACGCATACGAGACATGCGCTGCGGCTGTGTTGCCATCCATTGTTTGCATCTTTCTTTTCAACTTTAAAACCTCCAATATTTTTTGTTTCAGCTTGCGCTAAAACCATTAAAAATGTACCTTCTTAATACTATACCACTCCTAAGGCTATTTTTCAACTATTTTTTAATATATTTGGCATAAAATCTAAAAGAAATATTATTGTAAAATAAGTATATGTGCATAATGTAATATTAATTGCCTTCATCTATATATGCTATTCTTAAAGAAACTTAGCTTCCTAATACCCTAACTATTGCTTTTATTATTGGATTTAAAGCACTATTAGTAGAAATATTTGTTAGATACTGTATTGATTCTAACAATGGGTATGCAATGCTCTCTGTTGTTGGTGTTGCTAATTCATAATTAACCTCAAAGCTTGTCGGTATGGTCACAGTACTTGTTAAGGTTGTGCCTGTTAGAGTACCATTTGCTAAATTTGTCGACCTATATGAGCTATTATTTTTTGCATTTGCTATATTCCAGCTTGTGCCACTTGCTAACGTAACCGTCCCTATATTTCGCTCAATCCAAGCTGTCTGCGTAGACTTATCTATTATAATCTTATCACAAACTCCATTTGGTAATGACCTTAATGTACCTAATAAATTTGTAATATGTGACGTATGTGTGTCCGTAGCGGTTACAACTGGATTAACTACATTTGTTATTGTAGCAGGATAATTTGGTGATGGACTATCTGGCACAAACGGTGCGTAGGCTGTGGCTACTCCTTCTTCGAGTTGTAACGTGTCATAATCAAAATAAGCTAAACCGACATCACCATAAATTAAGGATAATGACTGTACTGTTTTACCTATACTCGTATAAAACGTATATTTTGTCCAAACTGTTGTATAAGGCTGAAAGTAGTCCCAAGTGCCATCAGTATATTTTACATAAAACATACCTGTGCTTGTACTATTATATCGTCTCGCATAACATTGTATAGTGTATCTTGTGTTAGCTTTGAAATTAGTAAATATAGGCTTGTTTCGCAGAATATCATTACCTACTAATGCCAGCACATTTCTACCATCTACTACTGTTTTGTATGCATAAGTTGCATTATTGATAGTTGAAACAACTTTATTTGCACCCTCAACACTACCAAATAAATTTTTATTTTGCACCGTTACAATTTGGCTACTTGCACCGTCAATGGTTAGTTTTTCAATAGGTGCATTTATGGTATTTGGTATTGACAAATATGAGCCTGTAAACTCTTTTAAAGAAGTTATAATGGTATTATTTTCGTGAAATCGCATTAAATTATTAGGTATCACTTGCAACGCTCCTCTTCCAAGAGAATTTTAATCCATCATATCTAAATGAATAAACATAATGTTGCCCAGCGACTGGTGTTAATGAGCTCCACTCTGGAGGCAATCCATAAGAATTTGCAGGAAGTGTTAATGTGTAGCTACCGAATACTTCTATCACACCATAAGCACCATTGTATACATTTGTAACAGTCAAATTTGTGTTTTGTGTCATTGTTAGTTTTGCGCTATCACTAACTGAATAATCCCAATTTCCATTTGCTAAAACTATTATGCTTTCATACCTATTTGGCTTATTTAATAGGTCATTATATGAGCCAGAAATAGCAACTGTTGGTAATTGTAGTATGCCTAATAGGTACGCTTTAGATAGTAGTGCTGTAAGATTTTGCTTATCTTCAATTGTGTAGTCAATGGAGGACAATCCTTTGCCAATTTGTTTGTCCACCTTAGTATTAATTACATCTTCAAGTTCTACAATCTTATCATCCATTTGTCCCAGTATGTCTTTATACTCATTTGCAATAAAGTCTGTAGCATTAACGCTTGCCTGCACTTTTGTGGCAAGTATTACTGTTTTCCAAATAACATCACCAAACTCATTATTCGAAATAACTACTATCTGCAAATTTCCAATCCCAGCATTTTTCGTAACGGGGTAAGGCACAATATATTCCCATAATTCACCGTTTAGTACAAGAGTATCCTTTGCCTTTTGTCCATTGGGTAGTTCAACGTCAATGTAATAATTACCCTCGAACAAAGGCAAGGTAAAAATTAGTTTCGTAACAGCCGACTCTCCCGCACATCCTAAAAGTACACAAACCGCATTGTCAAAAGTTCCATCCACACCAGCCTTTAAAACTACATCTCTCATTTTAAATCTCCTTTATAAATTAATATAAAAAAAGAGCAACAAAATGCCAAATTAGAATTTGACACTTGCTACTCTTTTAATTATGATTATTATAGCACAAATTTTGCCTAAATAAAGTGCAGTTTTTGTGCAAAAAATATTAATATGTACAATATAAATTTTTTATGATATAATTTAATCATTACATTTTCTTTGATAAAGGGGTAATTTAAATGATGCAACTTTTAAACAGATACAGAAAGTTTATATTAGGAATAATTGATGTCGTAATTGTAAATATGGCGCTGTTTTCTGCTATATATATTCAGCGTCTTCCAGTATATGTTCGCCGTGGAAATATGTTTGAATTAGTACATAATCAGATAATACTTATTATTTCACTCACAGCTGTTGCAATTTTAATTTTTCATTTATTTAACCTATATAAATGCTCGTGGATGTTTGCTGGAATAAGAGAATATGTGAAAATATACGTAGCAAGTATTGTAGTTGTTATTATTAATGCAGTTATTCTACAAATGCTTGGAATTAGATTTGCCAAGGCAATTATGATTATTTGGGCACTGCTCCTAATTGTAGGTGTCGGTACAGTTCGTGCTTTTTACAAAATAGCTGGGCTTTATTTCCGTTCAATACCAAATAGAGTGAATAGAAGAACAAAGAGAATAATGATAGTTGGTGCAGGAAGTGCTGGCAGTCTAATTATTCGTGATATGTTTATGAGAAAGGATTTAGGAACTGTTGTAGTAGCAATTGACGATGATGCAACTAAGAAAAAAACTCGAATTAATGGTGTTTTAGTTGCAGGGGATACTTCGACTATACCTCATATGGTTGAAAAATATAACGTCGATGAAATAATTATTTCTATCGCAAAAGCACACTCTGAATCTATTAAACGTATAATTGAAATTTGTACGAAAACTAAATGTAAGGTTAAAATACTTCCAACGATAAGCGATTTTATACAGGATAAAGAAGTTGTAACTCAGCTTAAAGATGTAAATATCATCGACCTTCTTGGCAGAGACGAAATTTCGCTTAATATTAGTGAAATAACAGGCTATATACAAGACGAGGTTGTTCTTGTAACGGGTGGCGGTGGCTCAATTGGCTCGGAACTATGCAGACAAATTGCAAAGCACAAACCAAAGCTTTTAATAGTGTTTGATATATACGAAAATAACGCATACGACTTGCAAAATGAACTTTTAACTATGTATGGCGATAGGCTTAATTTAAAGGTGTTAATTGGCTCTGTAAGGGATTATGAGCGTATGAAGGAAGTGTTCAAGGAATATAAGCCAACACTTGTTTTTCATGCTGCTGCACATAAGCATGTACCACTTATGGAGGATAGCCCTAACGAAGCCCTAAAAAATAACGTTCTTGGAACAAGAAACGTTGCAAAATGTGCAGATCAGTTTAATAGTAAACGTTTTGTTTTAATTTCAACTGATAAAGCTGTAAACCCAACAAACATAATGGGTGTAAGTAAAAGGATTGCAGAAATTGTTGTTCAAAATATGAGCAAAACAAGCAAAACAAAGTTTGCGGCTGTTCGTTTTGGTAATGTTTTAGGCAGTAATGGAAGCGTTATTCCTTTATTTCAAAAACAAATTGCAGAGGGTGGTCCAGTTAAGGTAACTCACCCAGATATTATACGGTATTTTATGACTATCCCAGAGGCGGCACAGCTTGTTCTACAAGCTGGTGAGCTTGCAGAGGGTGGGGAAATATTTATATTGGATATGGGTAAGCCAGTTAAAATAGTGGATTTAGCAAAGGATTTAATTCGCCTTTCGGGGTATGAACCAGATGTAGACATTAAAATAGTGTTTACGGGTATTCGTCCTGGTGAAAAGATGTATGAAGAACTTTTGCTTGATAAAACCTCGCAAAAAGCAACGAAGAATGATAAAATTTTCGTTGAACCCCCTGTGCCAGACGATCACAGCCTACAAGACGAAATACAGGAATTGAAGAAGAATTTATCCTGCGACTGTGATTTGTTAAACGATATTGCCTCTCATATTACACCATTTATGGAGCGAATTTTGCAAATTACGAAAATTGAAAATCATACAGACAAATTGGATCACTTAGACCATAAAAGCATATCGTAATACCGTGAAAGAAATAGCTTTGTTCAAATTGTACAACAAAGAGTTATTAACTTGTTAATTTGTAATAAACTTATAATATTTTACAAAAATAAGTTGACAATACATAATTTGTCTTGTACAATGTAATAGAAAGAAGATAATATTTTCATATTAAACTTTTTGAATTTAAAGGAGGAATAATAAATGACTTTTTTACCTAAAAAAATAAGGCTTTTACCATTGTCTATTGC
>CAYVWT010000009.1:0-8290 GCA_964455565.1 uncultured Clostridiaceae bacterium
AAAAAAGAATAACAGATGCGTGGGAATATGTTGGTGATATAATAAAATATATATGGCCGTATGTTGTTATAGGTATTGCAATCGGTGCAGTTATGCATGGTTGGGCGCCTGATGGTTGGCTTGCAGAATATGCAGGAAAGGATAATCCATTTTCGGTATTCCTTGCTGTGCTTGTTGGTATTCCACTATATTCAAATGCGGCAGGTACAATTCCTATTGTTAAAGAGCTAACAAGGCTTGGAATGCCAATAGGTACAGCGCTTTCATTTATGATGGCTGTAACTGCACTTAGCCTGCCTGAAATGATTATTTTAAGGCGTGTGTTAAAGCCAAGGCTATTAGCTGTATTTGTAGGAATTATGGCTGTAACTATTATTATTATTGGATATATGTTTAATATAATTATTCCATATTGACAAAGTTCATTTAAAATGATACCTTTATTTTGAGAGGGTGACATACATTGGAATATAAATTACTTGAAATTGCAAAATAAATCATACGCTCCATACTCTGGGTACAGGGTTGGCGTGGCATTATTATGCGCTGATGGTACAATAATAACTGGGTGTAATGTTGAAAACATTTCGTATGGTGCAACAATTTGCGCAGAGCGTACGGCCTTTGTTAAAGCCATTTCAGAGGGGAAAAATGGGTTTTCTAAAATTGCAATATCAGTTGGTGGTGATGAAATAGGCACACCCTGTGGAATGTGTAGCCAATTTATGAGTGAATTTGTAGATGCTAATTTCGAAGTAATTTGTGGAAACAATAAGGGCGAGGCTAAAACGTATAAATTCTCTGAAATTATGCCAATTGCTTTTTACTCTACTTCTGTAAATAAGGAGGTGCTGTAAATGGACGAGCTGTATCATATTGGACTAAAAAATAATCCAAATGCTAAATATGCTATTCTGCCTGGTGACCCTGGTAGGGTTGAGGCAATAGCGAAATTTTTGGATAACCCAACCTTTGTAAATACCAACAGAGAATTTACAACATATACTGGGAAATTAAACGGAGAAAATGTGCTTGTAACGTCTACCGGTATTGGTGGGGCATCAGCTGCAATTGCAGTTGAGGAGCTATACAAGGCAGGTGTTAGGACGTTTATTAGAGTTGGCACCTGTGGTGGAATGCAAACAGATGTTATGGGTGGCGACCTTGTAATTGCGACGGGAGCAATCCGTGCAGAGGGAACATCAAAAGAGTATACACCAATTGAGTATCCAGCTATTGCTGATTTTGACGTTGTTACTGCATTAGTTCAATCTGCAAGAGGATCCCAAATACCTCATCATATTGGAGTAGTCCAAAGTAAGGATTCGTTTTATGGACAGCATAGCCCAGAACGAATGCCTGTTGGTTATGATTTGCAAAATAAATGGGACGCATGGATTAAAACAGGTTGCTTGGCTTCGGAAATGGAATGTGCCGCAATATTTACTGTGTCGAGTGTGCTCCATGCACGAAGTGGCGCTGTGTTATCAGTTTTTTGGAACCAAGAACGTGAAAAAATGGGAATGTCTAACCCTGAAATATATGATTCCACAAACGCAATAGTAATTGCTATAAATGCTATTAAAGCATTAATTGAAAACGATAAATAGAAAGGACCGTATCAAATTACAATTATTTATAAAAAACAACTATTTTTTTATATTTATTTGTGATATAATTAGGGAAACGATGATTAATTCAAAGGCTTTGAAAAATTTTAGGCAAGCCGGCGAAAAAACAAGCGTATTGGGGGCTTTTTTTTGCATCAGTTTGTTGTTTTTACAGCAAAAAAAGTCTAAAGGAGCGCCAGTTTTTTCGCAAAATTTTGAAATGCTCCATTAAATCAGCGTTTCCTTAAAAAAGTATAATTGAATAGTTTTTAAAATAGGTTGAAGAAATTCATTAAAAGGGGAAGATGGGTGAAAATCCCACACAGTCCCGCTGCTGTAAAAAGGCATATTGCCTTTGAGTCAGAATACCTGCCTGTTATGTGTACCTAAACTTTACGAGCGATGGAGTGGTATATCTCATATAAAAATGAGATATGCCAGTCTTTTTAGACAGGCATATTTTTTTAATTTAAGGGTGAGCATAATGAAAAACAGAAAAATGTTAATAAATATAATTCTAATATCAATTGTGCTAATGCTTGCCATTATTCCTTTTATTATTGGAAATGGTACGGAATTTATCGGAACGGATGATAAGGCTGAAAAGGTGATTTCAGATATACAATCAGATTATAAACCGTGGTTTAAGCCTATATGGCAACCGCCAAGTGGGCAGGTTGAATCGCTATTGTTTAGCTTTCAAGCGGCAATTGGGGCAGGTGTTATTGGCTATTATATTGGCAGGACGTCTAAAAAGAAAGAGGGATAACCTTTATGATTTCAATAGACCAGAGTGCATACTATTCAAGGCTTAGGAAAATAGACCCAGTAATTAAGATTATAACAGCATTAGTGTTGATTTTTATATGCTTATTTGCAAATTCATATTTGGTTAGCGCATTAATTATTATAGTAGTAAGCTTTATTATTGTGAAATATGATGGAACTTCACTACAAATATTATTAAAGCTTATGATGTTACCAATTTCTTTTTTAATTTTAAGCATAGTGACTATAATATTTCAAAGCTCGGATAACCCAAATAATTTGTTATTACCCATAAAAATTTCATATTTGTATTATGGTTTTAATATATATAATTTAGATTTTGCAGGAAGACTAATTTTTAGAGCAATTGCCGCAATTTTATGTATGTATTTTATAGCTTTAACCTCGCCAATGGTTGAAATTTTCTGCGTTTTAAGACGTGTAAAATCTTTAAAGCTTATCGTAGAGCTAATGGAACTAATATATAGGTTTATATTTGTACTTACCGAAACTGCTAATCAAATATATATAGCACAGTCTTCAAGGCTTGGTTATAATGGTATTAGGGCAAGCTATAAATCCTTAGGAATATTGGCTTCAATGCTTTTTGATAGGGCATACAAGCGTTCAGATAAAATATATGTAGCGCTTGAATCACGAGGGTATGATGGTGACCTTACTATGATTGATACAGAATATGACCGAAGCTTTAAATATTATTTATATAGTCTAAGCTTTATTGCTATACTTATAATTATTTCTTTCCTTGAAAGGTTGGTAATATGAGCATTATTGAAACACAAAGTTTATGTTATACATACGATGATGGCACAAAGGCACTAAATGATGTTTGTATAAGAATTGAAAGTGGAAAAACCACAGCAATCTTAGGTGGAAACGGTGCAGGGAAATCCACTCTTTTTTTAAATATGAATGCCGTATTAACACCAACCACTGGGAAAGTTTTGTATGATGGAAAAGAAGTTAATTATAACAGAAAAAACATATTAGAAATGCGCAAAAATATAGGCTTGGTGTTTCAAGACCCAGACGATCAGCTTTTCTCTGCAAGTGTTAAAAGCGATATTTCCTTTGGTATTTCAAATATTGGGTTAAAGCGTGATGAAATTAATGCAAGGGTTGAGGAGGCAATGCGTCAGACGGGCACAGATGTTTTTGCGGACAAGCCTGTTCATTCATTGAGTTTCGGGCAAAAAAAACGTGTGGCTATTGCTGGCGTGCTGGTTATGAAGCCAAAGGTAATAATTTTAGACGAACCAACAGCAGGCTTAGACCCAAACGGTGTTAGTGAGCTTATGCACCTATTACTTAAAATAAAAAGTGAAAACGGAGTAGCAATAGTTATAGCAACTCACGATATTGAGCTTTTGCCTATTTATTGTGATTATGCGTATATTTTAAATAACGGAAAAGTGACGTTAGAGGGCACTCCGGAGAGCTTATTTGAGCAGCCAGATTTACTAAGGCAAAACAATTTAAGGCTAACGAGGATTGCACATTTAATGGAAATACTGCGTAGCAAAGATAATATTGAGTTTGAAAATAATGCAACTACTATATCACAAGCAAGGATAGAGCTTTTAAAAGTTATTTGTGATACTAATCCAAAGTCAAAAAACGACTAATTTTCGGTTAAATTTCTGTTATGCTGTGTTGACAGAACCACTTAATAAATAAATTATTAAGCGAACCTGTCGCCTTGCCTAACAAAAATTTTCCTCAAAAATTTAAGTCGCATTTTAACATTGAATTAGTATGAAAGGGAGTGTTACTTTTGAAAATTAAAATGATAGGCATAGATTTTAATAAGGCAAGCTTGAAAGAGCGTGAACTATTCGCTTTTTCAGCTTCGCAAATTAAACATTCTCTGCAAAACATATATAACAAAAAATATGTTAAAGGGTGCGTTATTATCTCCACCTGTAACCGTACGGAGCTTTGGGTTAGCGAGCAAAAGGGTAATAATTATAACCTAATAGACCTTATTTGCGATGAAAAGGGCGTATCTAAAAGCCAATTTGAAAGGCTTTTTATAGCAAGAGAGGATAATGAGGCAATTTTGCACCTATTTGAAACATCGTGTGGTATGCGTAGCCAAATTTTAGGTGATGACCAAATATTATCACAGGTTAAAAGCTCAATTGATATTGCAAGGGAAAATAATGTAGCCGACGAGCTTCTTGAAAAACTTTTTCAAGTGGCTATAACCTTGGCAAAGAAAATTAAAAGCACAGTTCATATAACTACTGCTGATACTTCTGTTGCTTACGCCGCTTTTGTAAGGGCTAAGGAATATTATGAGGATTTAAGTGGGGTTAAGTGCCTTATAATTGGTAATGGCGAAATGGGGAGGCTTGCGGCGAATTTATTTGTAAAAAATGGCGCTGATGTTTCAATTACGCTAAGAAACCATAAAAATGGAAAAAATATTGTGCCGGATAATTGCAAAACTATAGATTATGACTCTCGAATTCAAAAAATACCTGAATATGACATTATAATAAGTGCCACAATAAGTCCACATCATACTATTAAAAAAGAAGAAATTAGCTGTATAACCTCAATGGATAAAAACTTTCTTTTTATCGACATTGCTGTTCCAAGAGATATAGACGAGAGAATAAGAGAATATAAAAACGCTATTTTAATTGATATGGATACTATTGGAATACAGCTTTCTATTGATAAAATTGCTTTGCAAAAGGCAAATAGGATTATACATCAGCACAAGGCAGATTTTCATAAATGGTGCATTACAAGAAAATATCTTAAAAACATAAATGAGTTTACCTATGATGGAATGATTGACGATTTAAAAAAGGATATTGATAAACTAAACCTTAATATTACTGAAAAGAGTAGCTTGAAAAATAAAATTATGGCAATTTTGCAAAATGCAATTTAAAAGTGAGGGCTGATTTATAAATGCAAAAAAAAGTTATAGTAGTTGGAAGTCGTGAAAGCAAGTTAGCTGTCGTTCAGGCAAACTACGTTATAAACCAAATAAAGCTACATAGTCCTGAGCTTGATGTTAGGCTTGTTACTATGAAAACAACTGGTGACAAAATATTAGATAAAACCCTTGACAAAATTGGTGGAAAAGGCTTGTTTGTGAAAGAGCTTGATTATGCACTGTTAAATGGCGATATAGATATTGCAGTACATAGCCTAAAAGATATGCCTGCTGAAATTGATGAGGATTTACCTATTTTAGCATATTCAAAACGTGAAAACCCAACTGATGCTTTGGTGTTGCCAAAGGGCATAGTAAGCCTCGATATAACAAAACCAATTGGAAGTTCAAGTGCAAGGCGCAAAATTCAGCTTGAAGCGTTATATGAAAATGTAATTGTTGAGCCAATAAGGGGTAACGTAATAACAAGGCTGCAAAAGCTTGATAATGGAGATTTTGGCGCTTTGGTTTTAGCGAGTGCAGGGCTGATAAGATTAGGGCTTGAAGACAGAATAAGCAAAACCTTTGAAACGGGTGAAATGATACCATCGGCAGGGCAAGGAATACTTGCAATACAAGGGAGAAAAGACGAAAATTATAATTGTATTGAACATATAAATGACACATTGGCACAATACTCTGCAACGGCAGAAAGGGCATTTACAAGGGAATTAGGCTGTGGTTGTACTGCACCAGTGGCAGTGTTTGCCGAGATTAGCAATAACGAAATGTGCTTAAAAGCATTATATATGGACGAGGCAACAGGGAAAAAGGCGAATGGAAGCATTAGTGGCAGTAAAGATGATGCTGAAATATTAGGAATAACCCTTGCAAAGAGGCTATTAAAAGAGGTGGGAATATGAAAAATGGCAAAGTAATTTTGGTTGGTGCAGGGCCATCAGATGCAGGGCTTATAGCAATAAGGGCTGTTAATGCAATAAAAAAAGCAGATGTAGTGGTTTATGATAAATTAGTTGGCGTTGAAATATTGAATATGATTCCAGCTAAAGCTAAAACTATTGATGTAGGCAAGCGTGGTGGAAATCACCCTGTGCCGCAAGAGGAAATAAACAAAATTTTACTTTCCGAGGCACAAAAGGGTAATTATGTGGTTAGGCTAAAAGGTGGCGACCCTTTTATGTTTGGACGTGGTGGCGAGGAATTAGAATTATTATGCGAAAACAATATAGATTTTGAGGTTGTGCCAGGGGTAACCTCTGCTATTGCTGTGCCAAGCTATGCAGGGATACCTGTAACTCATAGGGATTATTGCTCATCACTCCACATAATAACAGGGCATACAAAGGCTATGGACAAGCCTGAGATAGATTTTGATGCACTTGTTAGGCTAAAAGGCACGCTTGTGTTTTTAATGGGGGTTGGCGCAATAGGCACAATAAGTAGTGGGCTAATAAATGCAGGAATGAGCAAGGAGACTCCAATCGCAATTATTGAAAAAGGTACAACTGCAAGGCAAAGAGAGCTTGTAACCACCCTTGAAAATGTAGTAGCTGATGCGCAAAATGCCGAGGTGAAAGCACCTGCTGTTATTATAGTTGGTGATGTTTGTAAGCTGCACGATAAATTTGCTTGGATACATAAAAGACCATTAAATGGGAAAAGAATTGTTATTACTCGCCCAAAGGATTTATGCTCATCATTTAGCGAAAAAGTTAGGGAATTAGGTGGCGAGGCAATAGAGTTCCCCTGCATAAAAACCAAAGTTCTTGATGATTTGGATATTATAAAGAGCATTAGGGAATATAACTGGTTGGTATTTACAAGTGCCTTTGGTGTAAAAGCATTTTTCGAAGCGCTAAAATCAGAAAATTTGGATGTTAGAATTTTATATAATATAAAGATTGCAGTAATTGGCAGTGGTACGAGTAGTGAATTTGAAAAAATGGGAATTAAAGTAGACTTAATGCCTGAAAACTATAATGTAAAAGCACTTGCAATGGAAGTAGTAGCGAGGGTTAAAAACGATGAAAAGGTGCTTTTGTTTAGGGCAAAGGAAGGCTCGAACGAAATAAACAAAATATTTGATGAAAATAATATTTTATATAATGATATTCCTGCTTATGAAACTATTTATGATACTGAATTTTGCGAATTTTCAAGTGACATAATAAAAAGTGGTGATTATGATTATGCGGCGTTTACAAGTGCATCTACTTTAAAAGGGTTTGTTTGTAGCCTGCCTGATTTAGATTTTTCCAAGGTTAATGCCCTTTGCATAGGCGAGCAAACATCAAATGAGGCTATAAAATATGGAATGAATGTTACAATATCAGATAAGGCAACTATTGAAAGTATGTTAGATAGCTTGATAAGGTTAGGTGAACAAAATGCTAAGTAGACCAAGGAGGTTAAGAACTGATTCTATTATGCGAGAGCTTTCGCAGGAAACACGAATATCAAAAAAATCACTAATATACCCAATATTCATTAAGGAAGGTCAGAATATTTGCGAGGATATTCCATCACTTTTTGACCAAAGGAGATATAGCAAAGATAAACTTCCATATATAGTAGAAAAAACGCTAAATGCAGGGGTAAACAACATTTTGTTATTCGGAATTCCCAATAGTAAAGATGCTACAGGGAGCGGGGCTTATGACGATAACGGAGTTGTGCAACAGGGCATAAGGGAAATACGAAAGCATTTTCCAAATGTAAAGATAATAACAGACGTTTGCCTTTGCGAATACACAAGCCATGGACATTGTGGAATTATAAAAAATGATAAGGTTGAAAATGATGCAACCTTGCCATACCTTGCGAAAACAGCATTATCTCATATTGAAGCAGGGGCAGATATTGTTGCACCGTCTGATATGATGGATGGCAGAGTTAGAGCAATTAGAGAATTGCTTGATAATAACGGACATTATGACAAATCTATTATGTCCTATTCCGTAAAATATGCCTCATCATT
>CAYVWT010000009.1:8300-31657 GCA_964455565.1 uncultured Clostridiaceae bacterium
TAGAGATGCAGCAGGCTCTGCACCATCATTTGGGGATAGGAAAAGCTATCAGATGGATTTTCACAACAAGCGTGAGGCATTGAAAGAGGTTGAGCTTGACGTTGCAGAGGGCGCAGATATTGTAATGGTAAAGCCTGCGCTATCGTACCTTGATATTATTTCTATGGTAAAGCAAAATACAAATATTCCTGTGGCAGCATACAGCGTTAGTGGTGAATATGCAATGATAAAGGCGGCTGCTAAGGCAGGGCTGATTGATGAGAAAAACGCATTCTGTGAAATAGCAACCTCAATTTTTAGAGCAGGCGCAGATATTCTTATAACATATAACGCATTAGAGCTTGCAAAATGTATAGACGAGGGAAAAATATGAAGTGCCCAAGAATTATGATAGCTGCAATATCAAGTGGAAGTGGCAAAACAACTATAACCTGTGCCATTTTAAAGGCGCTAAAAGATGCAGGAAAAAATGTAGCTTCCTTTAAATGTGGACCAGATTATATTGACCCTATGTTTCATAACGAGGTATTAGGTGTAAATTCGTCTAATTTGGATTTATTCCTCACAAGTGAGGATATATGTAAATACATTTTGGGTAAAAATTCAATAAATTCTGATATTTCAATTATTGAGGGTGTTATGGGATATTATGACGGAATATCCACTGATACGCTTTATAGCTCATACCACCTTGCGAAGGTAACAAATACACCTGTTGTTTTGGTTGTAAATTGTAAGGGTATGTCGTGTACTGTTGGGGCTATTATAAATGGAATTGCGAATTTCAGAAATGATAGCAACATAAAGGGTGTAATTCTTAATAATACAAGCGATAAAATGTACCCTATTTATAAGGAAATAATAGAAAGAGAAACTAATGTAGCTGTGTTTGGTTATATGCCAAGCCTTCCAGAATGTAATTTTGAAAGCAGACATTTAGGGCTAATTACTGCGCAAGAATTAGAAGACATTGATGTTAAACTTCAAAAGCTTGCAAGTGTTGCAAATGAAACAATTGATATTGATGGACTTATAAAGCTTGCGAATACTGCACTAAAGCTTGAATATAAAGACATAAATATACAAAATAAATTTAATACTACTATTGCTGTTGCAAAGGATAAGGCGTTTTGCTTTTATTATAAAGATGCACTTGAATTGCTTTTACGCTTAGGTGCGAAAATTATATATTTCAGCCCTCTGTTTGATGAGAAAATGCCAGAATGTGATGGCTTTATATTAGGTGGTGGCTATCCTGAAATTTATTTGGAGGCACTCTCGAAAAATAAGTCAATGCTTATTGATATAAATACGAAAATTAAAAGCGGAATTCCTTATATTGCTGAATGTGGTGGCTTTATGTATTTATTTGATGCTATTGTGGATTATAATATGGTAGGCGCTATAAGTGGAGAGGTTTTTATGACTGAAAAATTAAGCCGATTTGGTTATGTAACGCTTACTGCTAATGGGGATAATTTGCTTTGCAATAAGGGTGAAATAATAAATGCGCATGAGTTTCACTATTCAGACACAACGAATAACGGTAGCGATTTTACAGCGAAAAAACCAAATAGTAATAGGTCGTGGAGCTGTATTATAGCAGATGAAAAGAGATTTGTAGGCTACCCACATATACATTTTTTAGGCAACATAAAATATGCAGAAAACTTTTTAAATAAGTGCCAATCTACGAAAAGGAATAATAATAATGGCTAAAAGTATAATGATACAAGGAACAACATCTAATGCAGGAAAAAGCTTATTCACAGCCGCATTGTGCAGAATTTTCAAGCAAGATGGTTTTAAGGTTGCGCCTTTTAAATCTCAAAATATGGCGCTTAATTCATATATCACCAACGAGGGCTTGGAAATGGGTAGAGCGCAGGTGGTTCAAGCAGAGGCAGCAGGAATTCCCCCAAGCGTTATGATGAACCCTATCCTTTTAAAGCCAACGAGCGACTGTGGCTCGCAGGTTATTGTAAATGGTGAGGTGCTTGGTGCTATGACTGCAACAGAATATTTTAAATATAAGCACAAGCTTGTGCCAGATATTATGAAGGCATATAATTATCTTGATGAAAATTACGATATAATTGTTATCGAGGGCGCAGGAAGCCCAGCCGAGATAAACCTTAAATCTGAAGATATTGTAAATATGGGTATGGCGAAAATGGCAAAGTCACCTGTTTTGCTTGTAGGAGATATTGACCGTGGAGGTGTCTTTGCCTCAATTTATGGCACGATTATGCTACTGACCGACGAAGAACGAGGAATGATGAAAGGCACGATTATTAATAAATTTCGTGGTAGCGTGGAAATTTTGCAATCAGGTCTTGATATGATTGAGGAGCTTACAAATGTTCCAGTTGTGGGCGTTGTTCCGTATATGAATGTTGATATTGACGATGAGGACAGCCTTTCTGAAAGGATAACAAGTAACGGAAAAACAGGGCTTATTGATATTGCAGTTATTCGCTTACCTAAAATTTCTAATTTTACAGATTTTAATGTATTTGAGCGAATACCACACGTTTCGCTTAGGTATGTAAAATGTGCAGATGAATTAAAACAACCAGATATGATTATTATACCAGGTACTAAAAATACTATGGACGACCTTATGTGGCTTAGACAAAATGGACTTGAAGCGCTAATAAAAAAACAGGCATCAAATGGAACAGTAATATTTGGGATTTGTGGTGGCTATCAAATGCTTGGGCAGGAAATTTCAGACCCATACTCTGTTGAACATGGTGGGAGGATGGGTGGTATAGGGCTTATTGATGCTGAAACTATTTTTTATAATGATAAAGTACGAACACAAGTAAGTGGCAAATTCAATAAATTAAATGGAGCTTTATCTGGTCTAAGTGGTGTGGAATTTGAAGGTTACGAAATACATATGGGTAAAACAGAAATATGCAATGGAAGTTATATATCAACTGTTGTGGATGCTGTGAAAAGAATAAAAAGCAATGATGGTTGTCAAAACGGTAATATTTATGGTACATATATTCATGGCATATTTGATAATACAGCAAATACTATTATCGAAAGCTTGTTAAAAAATAAGGGGATAGAAATTGCTAATTTTGAAAGCGAAAGTGCCTATGATTACAAGGAAAAGCAATACGATTTGCTTGCTGACATTGTAAGGAAATCTGTTGATATGGATTTAATATATAGTATTTTAGAAAATGGGGTGTGATAGTGAATATTGAAAATGTTTTGCCACAGGAAATTGAAAAAAGAAGCTTTGAGATAATAACCGAGGAATTAGGCGATATAAAATTAGATATTGCTAACGAAGATGTAATTAAAAGGGTAATTCACACTACTGCTGATTTTGAATATGTTAATAGCTTGTGTTTTTCAAAGGATGCTGTTAAAATAGCCAGAAAGGCAATTCAAAACGGTGCCTCGATAGTAACAGATACAAAAATGGCAAGCGTGGGCATAAATGCAGGCAAATTATCAAAATTTGGTGGCAAGGTTTATTGCTTTATGTCGGACGATGATGTTGCGAAAATTGCAAAAGAAAATGGCACAACAAGGGCGACAGCCTGTATGGAAAAGGCTTGCACTATAAATGAACCACTTATTATTGCAATTGGTAATGCACCAACTGCACTTATAAAGCTTGAAAGTTTAATAAAAGAGGGTAAAATTAAGCCAAAGCTAATAATTGGAGTTCCAGTAGGTTTTGTAAATGTTGTGCAATCTAAAGAATTAATTATGAACTTGGGAATTCCATATATTGTTGCAAGAGGTAGAAAAGGTGGCAGTAATGTAGCAGCGGCAATTTGTAATGCCCTTATCTATGGTATTGAATAAAAGGACTGATTATTGGTGGAAAGAACTATTTTGCATTGCGACTTAAATAATTTCTTTGCATCTGTTGAATGCTTGTATGAGCCAACGTTAAAGCAAGTTCCAATGGCTGTTTGTGGAAGCTCTGAAAACCGTCATGGAATTGTTTTAGCTAAAAATGAGATTGCGAAAAAGTATGGAATTATTACCGCCGAAGCAGTGTGGCAGGCTCAAAAAAAATGCCCTGCGCTTGTTATTGTATCGCCTCACTTCGATAGATATTATAAATATTCTATGCTTGTTAGCGAGATATACGAAAGGTTCACTGATATGGTTGAGCCTTTTGGTATTGATGAATCTTGGCTTGACGTAACAAACAGTATGCATCTTTTCGGAAGTGGTAAGGAAATTGCAGATAGTATAAGAGAAATAATAAAAAAAGAGCTTGGGCTTACCGTATCGGTTGGTGTTTCGTTTAATAAGGTTTTTGCAAAGCTTGGGAGCGATTATAAAAAGCCAGACGCAACAACCGTGATAAGCAAAGAGAACTACAAGGAAATAGTACATCCTATGAAAGTTTCTGATTTGCTTTTTGTTGGTAAATCCTCGGAGGTAATACTTGATAAGCTTTGCGTAAAAACAATAGGTCAGCTTGCAGAATATAATAAAGAGGTTTTATGTGATAAGCTTGGCAAAATAGGCGAAACAATACGCAATTATGCAAATGGCATTGATAATAGCCCAGTAGAATTTGCCCATAGCGAGAGGAAAGTAAAGTCTGTAGGAAATGGTATGACATTTAAACGAAACCTTGTAGGAATTGAGGATATTAGCGCTGGTGTGCTTGCGTTATCAGACTGCGTTGCTACTCGCCTTAGAGAGTATGGGCTTAAATGCCAAGGTGTGCAGGTTACTATTAAAGACCCAAAGTTTAAAATTATTTCGAGGCAGAAAAAATTGCCAGCTGCAACACATTTATCAAAAGAAATAAGTGATATTGCGATTGAAATAATAAAAGCATCCTGGAATTTAAAAGCCTCAATCCGTATGATTACAATAACAGGCATAAACCTTACCCCTGAAAATTATTCTGAGCAACTATGCTTGTTTGATGAGGCTAATAATAAAAAAAGGAACAAGCAAGAAAAAATAGAGAAGGCAATAGATAGTATTCGCAAGCGATATGGGAAAAGCGCTATATCATTTGGCTCGAATGTAGATAATGACCTGGGAATAGACATAGGAAGCACAGAAGATGAAGAATAAGTAGATTAAGAGGTGGTTTTGTTGTTTAGGCGCAGTTCGGGTATGCTTTTTCATATTTCCGAATTACCAGGGGATTTTGGTATTGGTTCTTTTGGAAAACAAGCAAGGGAATTTGCAGATTTGCTTTCGAAAATGGGGTTTTCAGCGTGGCAGGTGTTGCCGTTTGGACCTGCTGATGAATTTAACTCGCCATACAAATGCTATTCTGCCTTTGCTGGTAACCCATATTTTATAGACCTTGAAATTTTATGGGATAAAAATCTCTTAACAAATGAAGAATTACAAGAAAATAGGTACGCAGATAGTCCATACCTTGTAGACTTTAGTTGGCTTGCCAAAACAAGGATAGGTGTACTTAAAAAGGCATTTTCTCGTATAGATAATTCGTATATTAAAAAAATCAAAGAATTCACGCAAAAGAATTTACATTGGCTGCCAGATTATGCGCTATTTATGGCACTTAAAAAGCGTTATAATGGGTTGGTTTGGCAGAAGTGGGAGGATGCTGAAATTCGTTTGTACAAAGAAAAAGCGATTGAACTTGCAAAAAAAGAATTATCTGACGATATTTTATTTTGGGAATTCATTCAGTATGAATTTTTTAGCCAGTGGTTTGATTTGAAGAAATATGTAAACAGCTTAGGAATAGGATTTATTGGGGATATGCCAATATATGTTTCAGACGATAGTGCCGATGTTTGGAGCAGAGGTGACTTATTTTTGCTTGATAAGGATGGGCAACAAAAAAGGGTTGCAGGTGTTCCTCCTGATTATTTTTCGGCTGATGGGCAACTGTGGGGGAACCCTTTATATAACTGGGCGAAAATGAAAAACGATGATTATTTATGGTGGGTTAAGAGGATACAGCAGTCGCTCGAAATGTTTGATGCTGTTAGGATTGACCATTTTAGAGGTTTTTCATCCTATTGGTCAGTTGATGCTAAGAGTGATACTGCAAAGGAAGGTAGATGGGAAAAAGGGCCTGGTATGAAATTGTTTAACGTAGTTAAAAAGACTTTTGGCATTGCCCCTATTATTGCAGAGGATTTAGGCGATATTGACCAAAGCGTTAGAGATTTTCTTTGGCAAACAGGTTTTCCTGGTATGAATGTAATGCAATTTGGCTTTTTAGGTGGCGAAAATAGCACCCACTTGCCACATAACTATATTAAAAATTCAGTTTCATATACAGGGACACATGATAATAATACTACGCTTGGCTTTTTGTGTGAGGCAAACGATTATATTCGTGAATTTGCACTTCAATATTGCAGGTTTAACCGTTCAAATAATTGGAGTGATGGTGGTTTTTATAGTGACTCTGTGCGTGCAGTTATTACAACACTTTGGCAGTCAACTTCAAATCTTGCTATAATTCCAATGCAAGATTTATGTGGCTTTGGTAGTGATACTAAAATGAACACACCAGGTGTTGCAAAAGGTAATTGGGCATTTAGGGTTACAGCAGATATACTTAGTAGCATTGATGTACAGTGGATTTCACAGCTAAATAAAACCTATGCAAGGGATAATAAATTTTTGTTGATAAAATAGGATTATTGTGGTATAATGTTTTAAACTTAATAATTATCTTCAGGGAGAGGTGTAATTCCTTACCGGCGGTAGTCAGTTTCCTAGCTGAAAGCCCGCGAGCCATTATGGCAGACCCAGTCAAATTCTGGGGCCGACAGTAAAGTCTGGATGAAAGAAGATGTAATCTGCATATTTGTATGCAATTTTATAGCCTTTTTCTAATCTCTGGATAATTTCCGGAGATTTTTTTAGTTAATTGCAGGAGGAAATATGGACGAGCATAAGCAGTATATGAAAAGAGCTTTTGAATTAGCAAAGCACGGCTGGGGAAGGACAAACCCAAACCCACTTGTTGGTGCAATTATTGTGAAAAATGATAAAATTATTGGCGAGGGTTTTCACGAGTTTATCGGTGGTGCTCATGCAGAAGTAAATGCCATTAGGAATGCTAAAACCGATGTTAGTGGTGGCACAATTTATGTTAGCTTAGAACCGTGCTCTCATTTTGGCAGGACGCCACCATGCATACAGGCAATTATTAATGCAGGGTTAAAAGAAGTTGTTATAGCGATGGAGGACCCAAACCCAAAATGCAATGGCAATGGCATTGGCATTTTAAGAAAGGCTGGAATTACTGTCGTGGAAAATGTTTTAGAAAAAAAAGAAAAAAAAATAAATGAAATATTTATTAAATATATTACTCAAAAAAAGCCATTTGTTATTATGAAATCTGCAATGACATTAGATGGTAAGATAGCAACGAGCAAGGGCAATTCAAAATGGGTAACAGGTGAGAGCGCAAGAAATAATGTGCATCTTATGAGGGATAGAGTATCTGCAATTATGGTTGGCATAAATACTGTGCTTGCTGATGACCCAATGCTTACAACAAGGCGAGATGGTGTGGATTGTGGCGAGGCAGTTAAAATTATAGTAGATAGCACAGGCAAGCTTCCGCTTAGTAGCAGGCTTTTATCCACAGGCAAAACCATACTTGCAACCACTTCTGAAATAGACCAAAACAAAGAAAAACAGCTTATAGAAAAAGGTGTAATAATATTAAAATGTGAGGGCGAAAATGGTAGCGTAAACCTCAATACTTTAATGGATAAGCTGTATGAATTAGAGATTGACAGCGTGTTAATCGAGGGTGGTGGAACGCTAAATTGGTCTGCAATAGAAAGTGGAATTGTAGACAAGGTTATGTGTTACATAGCACCTAAAATTATTGGTGGAAAAAATGCACTAACGCCTGTTGAGGGAAGTGGAATTCAGGTTATGAATGATGCTATTAACCTTACCGATATTGAAGTTCAAAGATTTGGCGACGATATTCTTATCGAGGGGTATATAGCGAAATAGGAGGGGTATATGTTTACAGGAATTATTGAGGAATTAGGCAGGGTAAAAAATATATTTAGAGGCACAAACGCAACAAATATAACCATTGAATGTACACAAATATTAGAGGACACTAAAATTGGTGATAGCATTGCAGTTAATGGCATTTGCTTAACTGTAACAGATATTGGAGATAACACATTTTCAGCAGATATTATGCCAGAAACTGTTAGGAAAACTGGGTTTAAGGACACTAACATTTTAGACAAGGTAAACCTTGAAAGGGCGCTAAGACCAACTGACAGAATGGGTGGGCATATTGTAAGTGGGCATATAGACGGCACAGGGGTCATTTCTAACATAACCAAAGAAAGCAATGCTATTTGGTTGACAGTCAAGGCAAATAAGGATATTTTGCGTTACATTATTATGAAAGGCTCTGTCGCAATTGATGGCACAAGCCTTACGGTAGCTTATGTAGACGAGGTTTGTTTTAAGGTGTCACTAATTCCACTAACTGTTGATAAAACAGTGATAGGGCTTAAAAAAAATGGTGATGTCGTTAATATAGAGTGTGATATGATAGGGAAATATATTGAAAAGTTTGTGAGTATGCCTCAAAAGAAAGAAATAACTATGGATATGCTAAAAGAAAATGGATTTATTTAAAAAGGAGGGGTTTTATGTTATTTAACACAATTGAAGAAGCTGTTTCGGATATCCAAGGCGGAAAAATGATTGTAGTTGTAGATGACGAGGACAGGGAAAACGAGGGCGACCTTTTAATGGCTGCCGAAAAAGTTACCCCACAAGCAATAAATTTTATGGCTACATATGGTCGTGGAATGATTTGTGCGCCGCTGTCGCTTGATTATGCTAAAAGGTTAGAACTGCCTATGATGGTACAAAGGAACAACGAAAGTATGCAAACTGCTTTTACTGTATCGGTCGACCATTCAACATCGACTACTGGAATTTCTGCATTTGAAAGGGCAAAGACGATTTTAGAGCTTTCAAACCCTAATTCAAAGCCAATAGATTTTAACAGGCCAGGGCATATTTTCCCACTAATAGCCAATGATGGTGGAGTTTTAAAGCGTGCAGGTCACACTGAGGCAGCAGTTGACCTCGCAAAGCTTGCAGGGTTAAAGCCAGCAGGGGTAATTTGTGAGATTATTAGTGATGATGGCACAATGGCAAAGGGTGAGAAATTAATTGAATATGCAAAAAAACATAATTTGAAAATAATCACTGTTGCAGATATTATAAAATATCGCAGGAAAAATGAAATAATGATACACAAGGTTGCAGAGGCAAAAATGCCAACAAAATACGGTGAATTTGAAATAGCTGTATATGAGGATAGCTTAACTGGTGAAGAGCCTCATATTGCACTAATAAAGGGTGATGTTACAAGCTCGGATGCGCCTGTGCTTGTTCGTGTTCATTCGGAATGCCTTACAGGTGATGTTTTTCATTCGCAGCGTTGCGATTGTGGTGAACAGCTAAATGCAGCAATGGCACAAATTAACGCTGAGGGTAGAGGCATAATTCTTTATATGCGCCAAGAAGGCCGTGGAATTGGGCTTGCTAATAAAATAAAAGCGTATGCATTGCAAGATACTGGTAGTGATACGGTAGAGGCAAATATATTGCTTGGCTTTGCACCAGATTTAAGAGATTATGGAACTGGTGCACAAATATTATGTGATATTGGCGTAAGGCAGATTAGGCTTATGACGAATAACCCTAAAAAAGTTGTTGGGCTTAGTGGATATTGCATTGAAATTGTTGAAAGAGTTCCTATACAAATGGAAAAAAATGCTGATAATGCGTTTTATTTAGAAACCAAAAAAGAAAAAATGGGACATATATTATTTTAAGGGGGATATGAAAAATGACTATTAAAACAAACGAAGGCAGTTTAATATCAAGTGGAGCTAAATTTTCAATTGTAGTTGGTAGGTTTAATGAATTTATTGGTAGCAAGCTTTTAGGTGGTGCAATTGATGCTTTATTAAGGCATGGTGCAACAGAGGAGGATATTGAAATAACTTGGGTGCCTGGTGCTTTTGAGATTCCACTTATTGCACAAAAGGTTGCACAGTCAAATAAATTTGATGCTGTAATTTGCCTTGGCGCAGTTATAAAAGGCTCTACACCTCATTTTGACTATGTTTCTAATGAAGTATCAAAGGGAATTGGTAAGGTTACATTAGATACAGGTGTTCCAGTTATATTTGGAGTTTTAACTACTGATAGTATTGATCAAGCAATTGAAAGAGCAGGCACAAAAGCTGGAAATAAGGGCTATGATGCAGCAGTTACTGCAATAGAAATGGTTAATTTAATTAAAATATTATAAAAACTATTGATTGTTAAAAGTAAACATAGTATAATAGTATGTATAGCGAAAAATAAATAAAAATTTGGAGGATTTTAGGATGAATGAGAGATATGAATTAAACAAAAACCTTGCGCAAATGTTAAAGGGCGGGGTTATTATGGACGTTACAAACGCAAAGGAAGCAGAAATAGCTCAAAAGGCAGGAGCAGTTGCAGTAATGGCATTGGAGAGAGTTCCATCTGACATTAGAAGAGATGGCGGAGTTGCAAGAATGTCTGATCCAAAAATGATTAAAGACATTATGAGCACAGTATCAATTCCAGTTATGGCTAAGGCAAGAATTGGGCATATCGTGGAGGCTCAAATTCTTGAAGCTTTAGGAATAGATTATATAGACGAAAGCGAAGTTTTAACACCTGCTGATGATAATTTTCACATAGACAAGCATTTGTTTAAAATTCCATTTGTATGTGGTGCTAAAAATTTAGGCGAAGCACTAAGAAGAATTGGCGAAGGTGCGGCGATGATTAGAACAAAGGGTGAGGCTGGAACAGGTAATGTTGTCGAGGCTGTTAGACATATGAGGACTATAATGGGTGAGATTAGAAGGCTTCAAAACCTTCCAAAGGAAGAGCTTATGTCAGCAGCAAGGGATATTGCAGCACCGTATGAACTATTATTAAAGGTTGCCGAAACAGGAAAGCTTCCTGTTGTTAATTTTGCTGCTGGTGGTATTGCAACCCCTGCTGATGCTGCACTTATGATGCAGCTTGGTAGTGAGGGCGTTTTTGTTGGCTCTGGTATATTCAAATCAAGCGACCCAGAAAAGGTAGCAAGGGCAATTGTCAAAGCTACTGCTTATTATAACGATCCTAAAATAGTGGCAGAAGTATCAGAAGATTTAGGCGAAGCAATGAAGGGATTAGAAATTTCAAAAATTGCACCTGAAAATATATTATCTAACCGAGGGTGGTAGTCGTGGTAAGGATTGGAGTATTAGCCCTGCAAGGCTCTGTAATCGAGCATATCAAAATGTTAAATAGCATTGATGGTGTCGAAGCTGTGGAAGTAAGGACTTGTGAGGATATAGCTACATTATCTGGCATTGTCCTACCAGGTGGCGAAAGCACCACAATTTCTAAATTGCTTAATGATTTTGAAATTATGGAGACTTTAAGGCATAGAATTAGACAGGGTATGCCTGTGTGGGGTACTTGTGCAGGAATGATACTTCTTGCAAAAACAATAATTGATGAGGAAAATTCACATATTGGGCTTATGGATATAACAGTTAGGCGCAATGCGTATGGTGGTCAGCTTGATAGCTTTAAAACACTGATAAATATCCCAGCGGTGTCAAATAAAGAAATCCCACTTGTTTTTATTCGCGCACCGTGGGTTGAGGGTGTAGAAGATAATGTTAAAATTCTTGCAAGCATTGATGATAGGATAATTGCAGTCGAGCAGGATAATAAGCTTGCAACTTCATTTCATCCTGAATTAACTGGTGATTTATCATTTCATAAATATTTTGCTAATAAAGTAAAGAATAGTAAATAAAATAAACCCCTTGCAAATTTAATTTGCAAGGGGTTTTGTTCAATATTTTAAGGTAAAAGAGTTTCGCCCATAAGGTATAGGTCACAAGCTTTTGCTGCGCCCCTACCCTCGTTTATAGCCCAAACTACAAGGCTTTGTCCACGCCTCATATCGCCTGCTGCGAAAACACCATCAACATTTGTTGCATATGTGCCATATTCTGCTTTTGCATTTGAACTGTCATCACATTGCACGCCCAATTTAGTAAGCATTTGTTCCTCTGGCCCTAAAAAGCCCATTGCTAAAAGAACAATATCTGCCTTCCAAACCTTATAGCTGTCTGGGTCTTCAACAGGAACAAATCGTCCGTTATCCTGTTTCCAATCAACATTTACAGTATGAACCTCTTTAACATTGCCATTTTCATCTCCAACAATTTTCTTTGCAGAGATTAAATAAACACGAGGGTCATCGCCATACATCTCGGCTGCCTCCTGCTGACCATAATCAACAAGAAGTTTTTTAGGCCATTGTGGCCAAGGGTTACTCTGCTGACGTGATTCAGGTGGTTTTGGCATAATCTCGAACTGAACAACATTATTACAACCATGACGTATAGAAGTTCCAACACAGTCGGTACCTGTGTCACCACCACCGATTACAATTACATTTTTGCCCTCTGCTGAAATGTAATTATTATCTGCTAGCTCGGAATCAAGAAGGCTCTTAGTGTTTGCTTTAAGGAAATCCATTGCAAAATAAACACCATTTAGGCTACGTCCTTCAATGTTAAGGTCACGAGGCTTTGTAGCACCACCACAAAGAACAACAGCATCAAATTCGCTTTTAAGCTTATCAATAGGGTAATCGTTGCCAACCTCGGTGCTTAAAACGAATTTTACACCCTTTTGCTCCATAAGCTTAACACGTCTGTCGATATATTTCTTGTCTAATTTCATATTAGGAATTCCGTACATTAGAAGTCCACCAATACGGTCTGCACGCTCAAACACAGTTACACTGTGCCCTGCGCTAATTAGTTGGTCAGCAGCTGCAAGCCCAGAAGGACCAGAACCAACAACAGCAACCTTTTTGCCAGTTGCAACAGCAGAGGCTTCAGGAATAACCCAACCCTCCTCAAATGCCTTTTCAATAATGCTATATTCAGCATTTTTAATAGTAACAGCTTCACCATTCAAACCACAGGTGCATGCACCCTCACAAGGTGCAGGGCATACCCTACCAGTAAACTCTGGGAAATTGTTCGTCATAGAGAGTCTATTATAAGCCTCACGCCATAATCCTTTATAAACAAGTTCATTCCATTCAGGTATCAAGTTGTTAACTGGACACCCAGAAGCCATACCGTTCAATAAAATTCCTGAGTGACAAAAAGGAACTCCACAATCCATGCAACGCGCTGCTTGTTCTTTAAGCTTTATTTCAGAATGATGAAGATGAAACTCTCCCCAATCTTTTTTGCGTTCCATTGGTGGACGGTCAGGCGGCAGCTCTCGCTGAAATTCCATAAATCCTGTTGGCTTTGCCATCTTATTTCCTCCAAACTATAATATATTATTAGTAGTATTAGTTTCCGCCTGCTCTTGCAGTGTTTTCAAAGTTTGCTTTAAATGCAGCCATCAAAGCTTCATCTCCGCTTAGTCCAGCGTTATGAGCCTCGTTGATTTTTTCAAGCATTCTCTTGAAATCCTTTGGAATAACCTTAACGAATTTTGGTAGCATTTCTTCAAAGTTATCTAAAATACCTTGTGCAAGGGTACTGCCAGTATATTTTATATGGTTTTCAATCATAGTCTTAACTTCTTTGCTTTCAGCCTCGGTTGTAACTTTTTCAAGCTCAACCATTTCAAAATTACATCTTGAACTTAGACTACAATCTTTATCAAGAACATAAGCGATACCACCAGACATACCTGCTGCAAAGTTACGACCAGTAGGACCAAGAATAACAACACGTCCACCTGTCATATATTCACAAGCATGGTCGCCAACTGCTTCAACAACAGCAGTTACACCACTGTTTCTAACGCAGAAGCGCTCACCAGCAATACCTCTGAAATATGCCTCGCCACTTGTAGCGCCATATAATGCAACATTACCGATGATGATATTTTCTTCTGGAATAAAGCTTGAATTCTTAGGAGGATATACAGCAATCTTACCACCTGAAAGCCCCTTACCAACATAATCGTTAGCGTCACCCTCAAGCTCAATTGTAATACCCTTTGGCATAAATGCACCTAAGCTTTGACCAGCAGAACCATTTAATTTAAGGTTAATAGTGTCCTCTGGAAGTGCATCTGCACCATAACGCTTAGAAACTTCGTTACCTAATATAGTAGCAATAGCACGGTCAGTATTTTTAACAGAAAGCTCTGCAAACACCTTTTCTTTGTTATCTAATGCAGGCTTGCAAACATCTAAAAGCACCTTTATATCGAAAACATTTTCAAGACCATGGTCTTGCTTTTGGCAAGCATACATTTTTGCATCCTTCGCAATTTCAGGCGCATAAAGTAGGCTTGAAATATCAACACCGTTTGCCTTCCAATGGTTAATTGCTTCACTTGGTTTTAATTTATCAACATGACCTACCATTTCGTTAACTGTTCTAAATCCAAGCTGTGCCATATATTCACGCATTTCCTCAGCTATAAAGTGAAGAAGATTAACTACATATTCTGGTTTTCCGCCAAAAAGCTTGCGAAGTTCAGGGTTTTGAGTAGCAACACCAACAGGGCAGGTATCCAAATTACAAACTCTCATCATTACACAACCAAGTGCGATTAGTGGTAATGTAGCAAAACCGAATTCCTCTGCACCTAAAAGGGCAGCAACTACAATATCACGTCCTGTTAACATTTTACCATCTGTTTCAACAACGATTCTATCACGAAGGTTGTTAAGAAGTAGCGTTTGATGTGTTTCTGCAACGCCAAGCTCCCAAGGAAGACCAGCATTTGCAATACTTGTTCGTGGAGAAGCGCCTGTTCCACCGTCATAACCACTAATAAGAACAACGTCTGCCTTACCCTTTGCAACACCAGCAGCGATAGTTCCAACACCAACCTCGGAAACAAGCTTAACATTTATGCGTGCCTCACGGTTAGCATTTTTCAAATCATATATAAGCTCTGAAAGGTCCTCGATTGAGTAAATATCATGATGTGGAGGAGGAGAGATAAGACCAACACCAGGGGTAGTTCCACGAACCTTTGCCACCCAAGGATATATCTTAGCGCCTGGCAATTGCCCACCCTCACCTGGTTTTGCGCCTTGCGCCATTTTAATTTGAATTTCTTTTGCATTTGAAAGATAATGGCTTGTAACACCAAATCTGCCAGATGCAACCTGTTTAATTGCGCTACATTTTGAATCGCCGTTTTCCATAGGAGTAAAACGAGCAGGGTCTTCGCCACCCTCACCAGTATTGCTTTTTCCACCAATTCTGTTCATTGCAATAGCAACAGCCTCGTGAGCCTCTTGGCTTATTGAACCATAAGACATAGCACCAGTTTTAAAGCGCTTGCAAATTTCATCAACAGATTCAACCTCGCTAAGTGGAATTGACTTTGAAGAGTCAACCTCAAATTCAAGCAACCCTCTTAAAGTGCAAAGCTTTGTAGATTGGCTATTGATAAGTGAAGAATATTCTTTGTATAGCTTATAATCATTGTTACGACAAGCTATTTGAATTTTGTGAATTGTTTCAGGGTTGAACATATGGTATTCGCCATCCTTGCGCCATTGCAAATCTCCACCAATATCTAAGGTGTTAGTATTAACAGCACGTTCGCCAAAAGTGTTAGTGTGACGGGTTTCAACCTCTTTTTCAACCTCATTTATGCCAATGCCTTCAATTCTTGAGGGTGTACCTGTGAAGTATTTATCCACAAATTCTTGTTTAAGACCAAGAGCCTCGAAAATTTGAGCGCCTTGATAGCTTTGAGCAGTGGAAATACCCATTTTAGAAATAACTTTAAGAACACCCTTTACAGATGCTTTTATATAATTTTTGATTGCTTTGTCATAATCCATCTCTAATAAGCCTTGACGAATCATATCATCAATGGTTTCATAGGCAAGATAAGGATTGATTGCAGAAACACCATAACCAATTAAAAGTGAGAAGTGGTGAACCTCACGAGGCTCGCCAGATTCAAGAACTATACCAACATTAGTACGAGTTCCCTCACGAATTAAGTGGTGATGTAGACCTGCAACGGCAAGTAGTGCTGGAATTGGTGCGTTTTCTGCATCCACGCCTCTGTCTGATAATATAATAACATTAGCACCATCTGCAACAGCCTTGTTTGCCTCTTTGAACATTTCATCTACTGCATTTTCAAGACCTTTGCCACCCTCGGCAAGCTTGAAAAGTATTGGAAGAGTAACAGTTTTAAAGCCATTTCTATCGATATGGCGAAGCTTTGCAAGCTCTTCGTTAGTTATAATTGGGTTTTTAACCTTTACTTGGCGACAGCTTATTGGCTGAGGATCAAGCAAATTGCCCTCTGTTCCAATTAATAAATCAGCAGAGGTAACAATATCCTCACGAATTCCATCGATAGGAGGGTTTGTAACCTGTGCAAAAAGTTGCTTGAAATAATCATAAAGAAGCCTTGGCTTTTCTGAAAGAATTGCAAGTGGAATATCTGTTCCCATTGCTCCTAATGGGTCAACACCAGTTTTAGCCATAGGACCAATCATCATTCTCAAATTCTCATAATTATATCCAAAGGCTTTTTGCCTGTGCAGAACGGTTTTGTGGTCTATTTCAATAGAATGTGGTGTATCTGAAAGCTCTTCAAGGTCTATAAGATGCTCTTTAAGCCACTTTTTATAAGGGTGTTCGCTTGCAAACTGTTGTTTTAATTCCTCGTCGTTTATAATTGAACCCTTTTCTGTGTCAACAAGAAGCATACGACCTGGTTGCAGTCTTCCTTTATATAATACATTTTCAGGCGCAACTTCAAGAACACCTACTTCAGAAGCAAGTATAAGCCTGTTATCCTTGGTTACATAATATCTTGATGGACGAAGTCCGTTTCTATCTAAAACTGCACCAACTTGTACACCGTCAGTAAAGCCCATAGCAGCAGGACCGTCCCAAGGCTCCATTAAACAGCTGTGATATTCGTAAAATGCACGTTTTTCCTCGGACATAGATTCATGCTTTGACCATGGCTCTGGAATCATCATCATAACTGCATGAGGAAGCGAACGACCTGAAAGTGAAAGGAATTCCAAAGTGTTATCGAACATAGCAGAGTCGCTACCATCTTCATTTGCAATAGGGAATACCTTGCTTACATCGTCGCCGAAAATATCTGTGCTTAGGGTAGCTTGACGGGCACGCATCCAGTTTACATTTCCACGCAAGGTATTAATTTCACCATTGTGAACGATGTAACGGTTAGGATGAGCTCGCTCCCAGCTTGGGAAAGTATTTGTACTAAAACGTGAATGCACCATTGCAAGGCAAGTGTCAACATCAGCATCAGAAAGCTCTTTGTAGTAAAGGTCAATTTGGTCTGCTGTTAACATTCCTTTATAAACTATTGTTTTGTATGACAAGCTTGAAATGTAGAAATATTCCCAACATTCCTTGCCAGAATAACGAATTGCATTTTCAGCACGCTTACGAATTACATAAAGCTTGCGCTCGAAAGCTATGCCACTATCAACGTTTGCGCTGCGAGCAATGAATACTTGGCGCATAAAAGGCATAGCAGATTTAGCTGTGTCGCCTAAGGAAGAATCGTCAACAGGAACTGTTCTCCAACCTAAAACAGTTTGACCTTCTTGTGAAATTATTTTTTCAAATTCTTTTTCGCACTCGATACGTTTATCTTCTTGTGGTGGTAAAAAAACCATACCCACACCATAATCTCCGAATGCAGGCAAAGTAAAGCCTAATTTCGCAGATTCTTTAACGAAAAACTTATGTGGAATTTGAATAAGAATACCAGCACCATCACCGGTGTTTTCCTCGCTACCACTTGCACCACGATGGTTAAGGTTTTTAAGCACAGTAATTGCTTGCCCCACAAGATCGTGCGACTTTTCGCCGTTAATATTTACTACAAAACCCATACCACAAGCATCATGCTCAAAGCGTGGATCATAAAGCCCTTGCTTTTTCGGTAAACCAAATTGTTTCATAAGACGCAACCTCACTATTAAAATTGTATTCATGAATATGCAATTTATATACTGAAAATAGACATAATTCATTCTTTTTGACCTTAATCTTAAATATTATATCACAATTCAAGACATTTTGTAAAGATATAAATATGATTTTTTTAGTCATAGCTTCTTTTAAGTGTCACCCATCATTGACACTTAAAGAAAAATGGGGAAACTCAAAAAAATAATTATGTTGACAAATATGTTGAAATAATGTATAATTTATTCTGTTCGACAAATATAGGGGTGTAGTGAAGTGGTATCACAGTGGTCTCCAAAACCACTGGTGGGGGTTCGATTCCCTCCACCCCTGCCATAGTAAAAGCCAGTAACCAAAAGGTTTGCTGGCTTTTTGTGCTTGCACTTAAATATTTGACAAATATAGTGCCTTGTGATATTATTAAGTTTATATTAAAGTTCTATAATTACCTTTTTACAATATTATTTAAGGTGGCTTTAGAAGGTGTTATTTAATAATCCTGAAAAAAACAAAATAACAAAGAAAACTATATTAACTTTTACGATTATAGTTTGTGTTTTTATGTCTTTTGCTATATTTTTTAATGTCAATTCTATTTTAATAAAAAGCCCAAGTGTTGATAATGGAATATTAAAAGTGAACTTTATGAACGTAGGCGAAGGTGATTCAACGCTTGTTTTGTTTCCTAATGGTGAAAGCTTATTGATTGATGCAGGACATAAGTCAGATGGCAAAAATATATCAGAATTTTTAAAGAAAAATGGTGTTAAAAAACTCAACTATGTTCTTGCAACTCATCCAGATAAAGACCATATTGGAGGTCTTGAAACTATTCTTAACGATTTTGAAATCGGTAGTATATTTGCACCTGATGTTTCTAAAGACTCAAAGGTTTTTAGTGATGTTACGGAGATTATACAAAGAAAAGGATTTAATTTACATAAGGCATACGGTGGCGATAATATGTATAGCAGTAATGGAGTAAAAATTGATTTTCTCGCCCCTAACAGCCCATTATACAAGGATACAAACGATTATTCAGCCGTTATTAAAATTAAATACAAGCAAACAACGTTTTTGTTTATGGGAGATGCTGGGGAAGCTTCTGAAAAGGAAATGCTACAGCGTTATAATCTTTCGGCTAATGTAATTAAAATTGCACATCATGGTGAAAAGTCTTCAACATCTCAGGCTCTTATTGATAGTGTTAAGCCACAATATGCAATAATTTCAGCATCAAGCTATGAAAATAACGCACCTTATGAAAAGGTAGTTGATAAACTAAAAAAATCTGGCGTTACTACATTTATAACAGGCGCTGTCGGCACTTCCGAAACGCTTGGAAACATATTATTTACATCAGACGGAAACAGCATTACTGTTAATTAAAGCTATTCATAAGAGAGGATTGTTGCCAGGCTATGAAAATACATAAAAAATTACTAAATATAATATCGCTTATAATTATTTGCTGTATCCTATCATCGTGTACAATTCCCAGGAGCCTTATCCCAACGACAAATTTTGGAGTTTCAACAAAATCCGCTGTAGCTTTAACAGAAAACAAGGACATTTATAATCAAAATGATGATGATAAAATATCTAATATTTATGTAACAGTTGTTCCAAAGGCTGACCAGAAATTTGTCTTTGCCGACCTTAATAAGGATAACGACTATAGAGATGAATTTACCCCCGTGGTAAATGTCATTTTGCAGGACGGAGATGAAAACGGCCCACAATTTGGAAATTTTGCCTTTGGAATAAATGATTCAAACGGTAAAATGAAGGTTAGGGGGAAATCTACAAGGCTTTCTAATCCGAAGTCTTATAAAATAACTTTAAATGATAAGCTTGGGTTATGGAATGGGCAAAAGGTTGTTAACCTAAATAAACATGCTTTAGATATTACAAAAATGAGGAATAAGCTTGCGTTTGATTACTTTAAGAATATTAGTAATTTTGCGAGCATGCGCACCAAATTTGTAGTGCTACATATAAAAGATTTGTCCGAGCAAACAGCCAATAATGGCTTTGTTAATTACGGACTTTATACATACATTGAAGAGCCAGATAAGCAGTATTTGAAAAATCATGGCTTAGATGCAAATGGCAATCTTTACAAAGCTAATTTCTTTGAATTTGTAAAAAATAATGGCTACTTAAACGATGTTTTGGTGGATGTTAAAAACCCTGCCTATAACAAGGACAAGTTTGAGCAAATCCTTGAAATTAAGGCTGGTAAAGACCATAAAAAGCTAATTAATATGCTTGATGATGTTAATGATTTAAGGCTTGATATTGATGCTGTTGCAAGTAAGCATTTCAATGTAGACAATTATCTAACATGGCTTGCAATTAACATTATTATGGGCAATGTCGACACAAGCACACAAAACTTTTATTTATACTGCCCATCAAATTCTTCAACTTGGTATTTCCTGCCTTGGGACTATGATGGTTCAATGGGCTTTTACAACCAAACAAATCGTGATGCCGCAGAGCTTTTCTCTTGGCAAAGGGGTCTTTCGAATTATTGGAGCTCATTTTTTCATAAAAGGTTTTTCTCTAAAGCTAAAAATGTTGAGGCTTTGACTAAAAAAATTGAGGAACTAAAATTGGTAATTAACTATGACAATACATCAAATATGCTTAATTCCTATTATAACCTTATTTCAAAGTATGTAAATGAAAATCCACAAATGATAAAGAGCGAAATTGAAAGAATATCAAATGAACCAGAGGCAAATGTAAAAAAATATTATGAATCCTTGAAATACCCAATGCCTGTGTTTACCGCTGGGCCATTTGGAAACTTTGACAAGAGATATTTCTCCTGCGAAAAAAGCTTTAACATAGCTGGTGGGGAGATATATTATGACTTCGTGCTTGCAAAGGACCCTGGTTTAAAAGATGTGGTTGAGAAGATGGATGCTTCTGAATTAACAGAATTTTATTTCGAGAAATTACCACCCGGCGTATATTATTACAAGGTTACTATTAAAAATAAAGCAGGATATAGCCAGCAGACCTTTGACAAATATGTTGACGAAAAAGGAACTCAGTATTTTGGTGTCAGACAGGTTAAGGTGGATTAATCAATATGGCAGATAATTTGATTTATAGATATGAGATAAAATATGCACTTTATAAGAGTGATTTTATACAGCTTAATAATATAATAAAATCACTTTGTGAAAAAGATGTACATTCCGATATTAATGGTGGCTATCACGTAAGAAGCTTATATTTTGACGATTATTATGATAATGCTTATGTTGACAAGGAAGCCTCGGTGCTTGACCGTTACAAATTTAGAATACGAACGTATAACATAAGCAATAACCTTATAAAGCTTGAAAAAAAGATAAAAAAGGGTAAGCTATGTGCTAAGCAGTCTGCTAATATCACTCCTAATGATTATGATAATGTAATGGCGAAAAACTATAATTCCTTGCTTTCGTATGATGGTGAAATGGTTAAAAAGTTTTATACGGAATGCCACAATAACCTTCTAACGCCTAAAATAATAATTGATTATAAAAGAGAAGCATATATTTATAAGTTTGGAAATGATTATATACGGCTAACCTTTGACTCTGATATTGCGTGGGCTACAAACTCATTTAATATTTTTGATGATAAAATTTGCTTACACAATCTCAATAACACAATGGCGAATGTTTTTGAACTAAAATGTTCCTCGCTTGTTCCAGAATTACTGATGGATATAATTCACCCTATAGCAAATTACAAAACAAGCTTTTCGAAATATCAGCTTTGTAGAATGGAAAAAGAAAATTTACTTTAAGGATGGTCAATTATGAATGAGGCTCTGTCGTTTAAGGATTTACTCAAAAATGGTGCTTTGGGAATGGGTATAATAAATAGTGTAAGCTTAGTACATATTATAACTAATATGGCTGTGACGCTAATTCTTGCCTTGTTTATTTTTTGGATTTATAAAACAAGTTCAAGGAATGCTACATATAATTATACATTTAATGTAGTTCTTGTTATGATGGCGCTAATTACTTCTTCAATAATTATAACAATTAGTTCAAATGTTATTCTTTCGCTTGGTATGGTTGGCGCACTTAGTATAATAAGGTTTAGAACACCTGTTAAAGAGCCTATGGATATTATATTTTTATTTTGGGCAATAGCTATTGGCATTATTTCGGGGGCAGGGTTGCACGCTGTGTCAATTATCGCCTCGATATTTATTGGGCTTACACTTCTAATTTTCAAAAGCATTAATAGTAATAGTGGCGTTTTTCTTTTAGTAACTCGATATAAAAAAGATAAGGAAGCCGAAGTTTTAGAAGAGATTAAAAATCATACATATAAATTAAAATCAAAAAATTCGTTTGGTGATACTACCGAGCTTATCGTGGAGATAAACATCAAAAAGGCTGATATATCATTTTCAGATAAAATATCTCAAATTGAGGGTGTAGAGAGTTGTATGATAGTCCGAGCTGGAAACGGAAACGAGTTTTAAAATAGGACATTCATTGCAAATAATATTTTAGATAGGGGTGTAAAGAAATGACAACAATTATCCACGACATTTTATCATTGCTGAAAATATTGTTTGCTTTTTCTATTCTTTACATCATTATTCCGTCTATATTTATTACATACGATGAAGAAAATGACTCGTGGATGGACAAAATATTCATTCCAATTATTCATTCAAATCTTGTTATAATAGTTTTAGTGCATATCCTTGCGCTATTCAAAATATACGAAACAATTTCTCTTGCAACTTCTATTTTATTCATAATAATAATATATTATAAATTTCGCTCAGCTATGGAGTTTGCAAAAAACGATTCTCAAGAGCGTAACTTTTTAGCAAGACTTTTTGACATAATTGATATAGGACGGCACTTTTTCAAAGACCTTTTGTATAAGCAATTAGTTGAAACAGCCAATAAAGCTAAGTTAAAATTAGGCAAGGCAATGATGCATTTTTTCATACGACCATTTGATGGCTTTTTGCTTTTTCTACCAATAATATTCGCTGTATACGATAGGTTTATTCATGCATTTACGTACTTTTACTATGGATATTTTGACCCATACGTTCATTTGGCTTGGATAAAATACTTAGGCAGTAATCAGATATATCGTGATGGGATATATCCTTATGGCTACGAGGCACTTTTATCTGCTATAAATAAGCTGTTTTTTATTGATCCTGCGCTAATTTTAAGATTTATTGGCCCTGTGGTTGGGTGTATGATAGTTTTTTCAATATATTTTATACTGAAAAAGCACGTAACAGGTAGTAATTTGTGTTCTTTTTTTGCTGTTTCC
>CAYVWT010000009.1:31667-33029 GCA_964455565.1 uncultured Clostridiaceae bacterium
GCACCGAGCTTCCTAATAATATTTTAAGGCAAAGGGCAGCATTGCCGCAGGAATATGCTTCTGTATTTTTCTTTCCTGGAATTCATTATCTCGACTTGTTTTATCGAACCAACAAAAAAAGGTATCTAATAATAGCAGCAGAAATTCTTGCGCTTACCCTGCTTGTGCATTTATATGCTGCGGTTTTTGTAGGCATTGCTTATGTTATTCTTTCTGTAATTTACATTAACAAGTTTTTTGATATTAAAAGGCTTATTTCTACTGCAACCTATATGGGACTTGCAGGAGTGCTTGGGTTACTACCTGTTATAATAGCTCTTGCATTTGGTATGAAATTTCATGCTATGTCTATTCAATTCGTCGAAAAGAGCATTTCGTTAGCAAGCAAGCTTGACTGGAAAATTGAAATGTTTAGATATACAGAGGAAAACCCTGCCTTGGTGCTTATTTTAATTTGCTCTGCTATTATTTTACTATTTTCCGTTATTGCACTTATTATATGCAGAAAAAGTGAAACACGGGCAAAAATTAAGTTCCTTTTATGCTTTTCAATTCTTGGGATATTATTATATACACAGTTTAGAACAAGCGAAGTTGGATACCCTGCTTTGGTTGATTATGCTCGTGCTGGCGTTTTTCTTGCAATGGCAGGAGTAGTCGTATACGGGCTTTTCATTTCATTAATAGAGTATTTGCCTATGTTTAAGATATTAAAATATTTTATTCAGTTTGTTATTGGGGCATATATACTTCTTGCAACTTTTAGTATGGAGAAGTTTAAAGTTATGGAGGGCTACAAGGCAGAATATAATCAATCTGCAAGTGCGTATTATAAAATAAAGGAAGATTATCCTGCGCTTAACTGGACGTTAGTATCCCCAGTTGAACAGTATGCTTACAGTCTTGGTTATGGCTGGCACTACAACCTATGGGAATTTGTTGATAGGGTAGTAGAACATCCAAATGAGAAATTTGTTTTTACTACCGATTATGTTTTTTTCTTTATTGAAAAAGTTCCACTAAATTCTGCAAAATCAATTTCTATTGAAGATGCAAATAAGCCATTTCCAACAATAAGCAGCGGTTATGATGAATACTATTCCAGTATGCAAAAGCGAAGAATAATAGAGGCGAAAGCTTATTTTTGGCTGGAAAACTATATGCAAACACATCCATTAAAAGTATATTATGAGGATGAAAAATTTAAAATTTATATGCTTCAGCAAGATGGTGCAGAGCCATTTAATTTAGGGAATTAGTAAAAGGGACACAAGGGGAGGACACAAGGGGACGGTTCTTTCGTGTTGGGCGGTGAAAATTTTTGTGTGTAAACGCTCTTTTTTGTCAAGATGTTTACGTGTA
>CAYVWT010000010.1:0-798 GCA_964455565.1 uncultured Clostridiaceae bacterium
TGCGTATGCATCCATTCTGCCACTTGTAGTTGGGCCACAAGAACCAATAACTTGCCCTTCTTTTGCAGGTGCTGGCCCTGCGTAATATATAACTTGATTTACTATGTCAATAGGCAGTCCATCTCCATTTGCAAGAGAATCAACCATTCTTTTATGTGCCGCATCTCTTGCTGTATATATTATGCCCGATAATAAAACGCTATCCCCTGCTTTTAGCTTTTTTGCATCTTCTTGTGTTAATGGCGCATTAACCTTAATCGGCATTCCTTTACACCTCCACTACAAAATCTGCGATACTGCTAAATATATAATCCGCCTTTTGCTCCTCAAAATATCCTCTTGCACCCTCACCAGAAACACCAGTAAGCACAGCCGCAAACGGCATACCAACAGCCTTTGCCGCTAATATATCAGCGCCTGCATCACCAACAACAAGGGTCTTCTTTATTAAATCCTTGCTATACTCACCTGCTACTATTTTTTTATCAGAATAATCACAGCCAAGCATACCCTTTAAAAACATATAAGGATGTGGCTTAGTTAATGTCACATTTCCCAAGGTTTCCTCAGCGCTTTGAACATCACTATACGTTATACACCTTTTGCTATCGAAATACTCCATTATGCCCCAATTTTTAAGAGGCTCTAATATTTCATAATATATTCGCCCTGTGCCAATGCCAATGGTTTTCCCTGCATCATACAAGGTTTTCATAACCTCACGCATTTGCTCTATTGGAAGAATTGGAATTTCACCTGCCATAAGTCCCTGCTTACCAAGTAATTTTGGTGCCTCAC
>CAYVWT010000010.1:808-32092 GCA_964455565.1 uncultured Clostridiaceae bacterium
CAGTAATTCGGGTAAACATTTCATCACCCAAATACCAGCCTTGAAAACATTTTATACCCTCATTATACAGCTCCCCACCACGAAGCCCAGCAGGGCTATTTTCCCCTAAAAACTCATACATTTCAAGGGCATTTAAGTCTTTGTTTACTATATAATCATAAACTGCTTCAAAATCATCGTTTGTATTTAACATCATTGCAACTGCAAGCACTATGTAGGTTAAATCCCAATTAGAATTAACTCCACGTTCTTTTAGCACGGATATTGTTTTATCCCCACAAAATAATTTCTTGCGAATTTCCCCAACATTTTTTGTTAAATATTCTGCGCTTAGTCCCACTCTATCATTTAATAGCTCATAAACCGAAAGTGCCGCTGCGTCCCAATAACGCTGTTCACTTGTTATTACGCCGTCCATATCAAATAATATTAATTCATATTCCTCTAAAAAAGGTGCTATTTTCTTCATTGTAAGCTCCATTCCTGCTAACGCGCGAAATGAATTCGCCCTTGCAGGAACAAAAATTTCAATGAAATTTTTTATGGGCTTAAATTCAATTTATTGCACGTGCAAATTATTTTTCACACAAGCGTGAAAAATTGCACTTGTGCATTAGTTTTCTGGAAATTAAAAAAATTTCAGAAAACTATTTTATTCCACCGTATAATTTATTTTTCCTGCAACACCAGAAGTCATATTTGCACGAGCCTTATCAACAGTTAGCGCCCTACCAAGTGCAATACCAACCGAACGATACGCTGCCTCCCAAATATGATGTCCATTTTCACCCTTTGAAATTTCAACGTGCAAGGTACAGTTTGCACCCTGCGTAAAACCATCTAAAAAGGTTGATAAATCCTCGCTATACGTTTCCTCTGTTTCGCTTGGAATTTCAACTGCACTATCAAAAACAAAAAGTGCACGACTTTCAAAGCTAATTGCAGAAATTGCTCTTGCCTCATCAATTATGCTAACGCCATCACCAAAACCATACACGCCATTCTCACGGTTTTCTGCAACATACTGTGCAACAGCCTTGCCAAGCGTCATACCAACGTCCTCGCACACAATATGTGTTAGGTCAAATTTATCAAGCTTAACATCAACCTCAATATTAACCCCTGCACGCCAAACGATATGCTCTATCATATGATTAAGAAATGGCATAGGCGTGTTAATCCTGCTGCGATAATCAGGCTTTATTGGTGAAAAATCCAGCGTTACCGTTATTTCAGATTCAGTTGTAGTCCTTTTTACAGTTACCATTATTTCCTCTCCTTTACTGCTAATGCGTGGGTGTCAAAGCCCTCGGCAGTAGCAAAAATATACGCATTTTCCCTAACATTTTCAAAGCCATCCTTTGAGGCATATCCAATTGATGAACGCTTTAAAAAGTCGAAAACCGAAACGCTTGAATATGTCTTAGCAAATCCACCAGTTGGAAGAATTGCGTTTGGACCTAATAAAAAGTTACAAAGCGTAACAGGTGTATACTCACCAAGCAAAATTTCGCCTGCATTTTTTATTTTAGGAAGAACATCAAATGGCATTTTTGTCATAACCTCCATATGCTCTGGCGCATATTCATTGACAAAATCAATCGATGCCTCTAAATTTTCTGTTAAAATTACCCCACCATAAGTATCAAAATTCTTTTCTATAAATTCTTTTCTTTTTGGTGAAATTTTCATTAATTGTTCATTTACAATCGGCAACACCTTGTCCACAAGGTCTCTCGAATGTGTCACTAAAAGTGATGCAGAATCAGGACCATGCTCTGCCTCTATCATCCAATCAAGCGCCACTTTATGCTTGTCTGCAAATTCATCACAAAGAATTATCGCCTCAGAAGGGCCAGCAGGAAGCCCAGTATCTATATAATTTGAAAGTACTCGTTTTGCAGCAGTAACATAAGCATTACCAGGGCCAATAATTTTGTGACACTTTGGAATTGTCCCTGTTCCAAACGCAACAGCCGAAACAGCTTGAATTCCACCAACCTTGTATATTTCAGTTATGCCTATTATTTTAGCAGCGGCAAGTATTGCATCATCAACATCACCATTTTCATTAGGTGGCGTTGTAACTATAATCTTTGGAACGCCTGCAACAATTGAAGGAATACCAAGCATCAAAAGAACCGAAGGATAACTACCCTTACCACGAGGAACATACAAACAAACATCAACAATTGGCGTTGTTTTTTCGCCCACCATTAAGCCTTTGTCAACCTCAGTAAACCACATTTCCTCGGGCATTTGCTTTTCGTGGAAATTTCGTATATTTTTTGTAGCATATTCAATAGCCGTGCGAACTTTTACATCAAGGCGGTCATAACCATCATCAATTTCCTTTTGTGTAACCTTTATTTTATCTACGGCTAATTTAACCCTATCAAATTTTTCAGTATATTTTATTATTGCCTCATCACCATTTGCCCTAACATCTGATGAAACCTCCTGCGCTATTCCTATATATTCAGTTATATCAAGCTCTGCACGACGCATTACAAAATCTTTCTCCTGCTCTGGCAGATTACTCCATTCACGAATTTTCATAATTAACCCCATTTCTACACTTATTCTACACTTAATTAACACTAATATATATTATAGTATATTTTGATTCATAAATCAATAAAAATTCTTCCATAATTAGTTTTAGGAAACATAATATGCCTGTGGATAAAGTGCATAACTGTGTGGATAACTATAAATAAAGGGTTTATATTGTTAATAACTTGTTAAATTACCTATTATTTCACGTTATTATGTAAACAACGTGAAATAAAGAAAAAAGCCCAACAGAAAATCCGTTGGGCTTTTTGGTATTAAAAATAAAGTAAGGTGGGGTTAAGAAAGCAAATAATCATCCCTTTGCTTTCTATTAGCTATTTGTCAACACAAAAGAACCGCCCCCTTGTGTCCGTCAATCAAAATTGTTTGTTAATCGCCAATTTTTGATGTTGTCTGTTCAGCAGATGGTAGTAAGTAAAAATCCTTGTAATTAAATGTCGATTTGTATTGCTTAACTACGTTAATTGGTAAACCTCTATGATAATAATCTAGTACGATATCTACACCCTTTTTATCATAATACATATCTCCTGCATAATATAATTTACCACCATATACGAACTTCATATGAACAGGGTCACAACCAACTACAAGGGCATAATTTGTGTATGTTGTTTCATACATATACTTTGATCTTGAAGCATCATCTAATGAATTAAATAAATCTAAAGCTTTTTTATCTTTTGCTATTATATAAGTAATCCCTTGTTTAACACCAATCCTAAAAGGCTCAGTCCATGCGCCATCTACTACCGACACAACTGTCATAGTATCAATTTCCTTTTTAATATTGTCGTAATCGCTACCAGTTCCATTTGGTGCTGTTATTGCAATATCTACCAAATTATTATCCGCATCCCAATCCACCTTTGAGTTTAGAGCTTCAGATATAAACCGTACTGGCACTAATGTTCTGTCGTCTTTAAGAATAGGTGGTACTTCCATTTCTTTAACTAATCCGTCAACTTTAGCAATTTTATTACCTATTGTAAGTGAGATATTTTTATCATTTTTAACTGCTGTAACAGTATTAGTGCCTTCATCCCATGTAATTTGAGCATCAAGAGCCTCAAATATTGACCGCATTGGCAACATAGTTCTATCATTTATTACTACTGGTGGCACATCGAACTCTAATAAATCGCCACCAACACGAACACTAATATCCATTAATTTTTTATAAGCATCAGTTTCCCTAATTTTATCAAAATCCTTATCCTTAGCGATGTCTTTTTTCTTTTTAACATTAATAACAAGAAGTCTCTTTATATATTCTATAGCCTCTTTGTTTTTACCCAATAGTGAACTTGCGCAAGCTGCATTATATAGAGCAGCCTCATTGTTAGGGTTATATTTAAGCTGTTCTTCCAAGACTTCTGCCGCATCAGAAATTTTATTAGATTGAAAGCATGCCATTGATTTATTATAGTATGCTTCCATAAATAATTTATCATTTGCTAATATACTATCCGCTAAATCTATACATTCCGTGAACTGCTTTTCCTTACGTAAATCTTGCATATCCCTTATATTTTGCGCATTCGTATAATCAGAGGCAAAAGATATATTGCCGTTAAATGTACATAATGTAGCAAATACAAGAAGTGAAGCTAGTAATTTTTTTAATTTCATGTGAAATCCTCCATAAATTTTTATTTAATATATAGTACCATATAAATTCAAATTTTGCAACATTTTTATACACAAAGAACAAAGATACAAAGGGACGCAAAGACACAAGGGGACGGTTCTTTAGTGCTATCAAATTCCCCTCACAATACCAAAACTCACACCTGTTAATCTGCTAATTTGCCTTATTGACAAAAAGCAATAGTCCAGTTCTTTTCTTTCTAATACCCCCCATATTTCACTTCCCAACACCTCAATAATACCATATAAATCCCAAAACACAAGGGGACGGTTCTTTCGTGTTGTTATATCCCCACTTCTTTCATTTCCCAACACCTTAATAATACCATATTAATCCAACAACTTCAACAAAAAAATGCGTCCTGTCGAGTTAACGACAAAACGCATTTGTTTTGCATTTGAAAATACCCAAAAAAGTAAGGGGATTTATCTGTTGTTTGCAAAACATTCGCTGCAATAAATTGGGCGATCGTTCCTTGGTTTAAAAGGAACCTTTGCCTCTGTGCCACATGACGCACATGTTGCTGTATGCATCTCTCTTGATGCTTTTATAGCATCTTTGCGTGATACACGACAATCTTTACATCTTGTTGGCTCGTTTTGGAATCCTTTTTCTGCATAGAACTCCTGCTCTCCTGCGGTAAAAATGTAATCTGCACCACAGTCCTTACATACTAGTGTCTTGTCCTCGTACATTGTTTTTCCCCTCACTTTAAAAAAAATCATATTTGCCACGACCGGATTTGCACCGATTCCTCTGTGTTACGCAGCACTCTAACTGATATGAGCTACGTGGGCTATATATATATAAATATTGCATGGAGCGGGTAACGAGGATCGAACTCGCACAGCCAGCTTGGGAAGCTGGAACTCTACCATTGAGCTATACCCGCAAATATATTTGCTAAAACTTATAGACCAATTTTGCCGCCGTACTGGGGTTGGCGGACAGGTCTAATATTGCAAGGCATATTGTTACTCTGATTGGTCGAGTTTTATGCACTTATAAAGTTTCTTCTTAATTCGCTGCAAAGCATTATCTACAGATTTTATATGCTTTCCTAAATTCTCTGCTATCTCTTGGTACGAGCAACCATCAAGATATAATTCAAGCACCCTTTTTTCAAAAGAACTAAGCTCTTTTCCAATTTTCACTTCTATTGAAGCAACTGCCTCCTTGTGGAGCATAAGCTCCTCTGGGTCGCAAACCGTTTCCTCGGTTATAACATCCATAAGAGTTCTTTCCGAATCATCATCATATATCGGCTTGTTAAGCGAAATATAAGAATTAAGTGGCAAATGCTTGTTTCGTGTTGCAGTTTTAATAGCAGTAATTATTTGGCGTGTAATGCAAAGGTCAGCAAAAGCTCTAAATGATGAAAGCTTGTCCGCCTTAAAATCTCGAACGGCTTTGTAAAGCCCAATCATTCCCTCTTGCACAATATCGTCACTATCTGCGCCTACCAAAAAATATGTTCGAGCCTTCGCCCTAACAAAATTTTTATACTTATTAAGTATCATTTCTTGCGCTTCATTACTACCACTCATTGCTAAAGTAACAAGCTTTTCATCAGAAAGGCTATTTTTGTCAAGCGCACAGCTTTTTTGCACAATATTTGAGTTTTCGCTTTGCACCTTACTGTCACCCCTTATGAAATTCGTCACCTTATTGGTATTATATGACTTTTGTTGCAAATTGTCAAGAAAAATGTTTTAAAACTGTGTTTTTTTGTGATATAATGCTATAAGAGGTGAACTTTTTGAATAAATTGCTGTTTTTCTCCACTTTGTTTTGTACTTTTGCACCATTAATTGCCATTTTTGCATTTACACCATATATTTCTCGAAGCAGAACTCACTTTGGAGTTATGTTAAATAATGATGCAAAAAAGCACACAAGAATTAAAAAAATAAATCGCACATACACATCCTTTGCAATTGTCATAGGCTGTGTTTTGTCACTGTCGCAAATTCCTGTTATGTCATATTTAGTGCTTCAAATATCAATTTTCACCTATGCACTCCTTTGCCTTACGCTGTATTTTTTCAATAATCGTTTGATTAAAAACCTTGCTTCCGTTGAAAAGTGGGAAAATATGCAAAAGGATATACAGCTTAATTATATACCAAAGGGCGATGATAAAAATACAATTTCTCCCTTATGGTACTTGCTATACCTTTTAGTCATAGGCACAACGGTTTTCATCTCGCTAAATGAGGGAACCTATATTTTGCCAACTATTCAGGCTGTTATACTGATAATTATGTTAACCATTAATTCATATATTTCTAAATCTAATTACTTTGCCGATAAATCAAAAATCGAAGCCTCCATTGAACATAATATTTATTTTAGGCGCAAATGGTCTATATTCACTTTTATGTCTGGGCTTAGCATAAACATAATACTAACAATGCTTCAGTTTAACTTTTTAGGAAATATTAAAAATACAGCGGTTTTAATCGCCTCACCGTTTATTATTACGATTATCATAACTATATCTGCCATCGTTTTTGCTATGCGCCATTCAAAATAAGCCATTGACAATTATGTTAAAATACCTTAAAATATACGTTGTCAAGGCATTCGCTGATGTAACTCAGATGGTAGAGTACCTCACTCGTAATGAGGAAGTCAGGAGTTCGATCCTCCTCATCAGCTCCACGAAATAACCCTCTAAGCCATTAGTTTAGGGGGTTATTTAAAGTTAATAAAAAGCCCCCCAAGTTAGCATATAAACACTAAGCTTAAGAGGACTATAAAGTATTTCCTAAAATCTTGAAAATAGGAAATTATATTGTAACTATTTTCTTATTTCAGCAATACACTTAGGGCAAACATTCTTCTCTTTAAAAGAAACTACGTTTTTAGCATCCCCACAAAAAATACAAGCTGGTTGATATTTCGATAAAACTACTGATTCACCTTCTACAAAAATTTCAAGAGAATCCTTTTCTGCGATGTTAAGAGTTCGTCTAAGCTCGATGGGTAATACTATTCTTCCTAATTCGTCAACTTTCCTTACTATACCTGTTGATTTCATTTTATTCCCCCTCCTTATTCATATTATATTAGTATTCTATCATATTTCCCATAATTCGTCAATATATTTTTTTCAAATATTTTACATTGGTATTTTTTTGTGTAAATATTCATATTCATAATAGGGAGGTTTTGAATATGTTAAACTATATTTGGGGTGCATTAATGCTTATATCGCTCATATTTGCAGCATTCACAGGAAGGTTAGAAGCTGTTACAACTGGCGCAATGAATGGTGCATCAGATGCTGTTACCCTGTCTATTTCTCTGCTTGGCATTATGTGCCTGTGGACTGGGCTTATGAAAATTGCAAGCGAAGGTGGTATTATAACTATTTTTGCAAAGGTGCTAAGACCTCTAACAAAAATTCTCTTCCCCACACTTCCTCCAAACAGCCCTGCTATGGACAGTATTGTAATGAATATGGTGGCAAATTTATTTGGAATGTCTAACGCCGCAACCCCACTTGGGCTTAAGGCTATGAAGGAGCTATCTCGAATAGATAGAGGCTCTGTTGCAAGCGATAATATGTGTATGTTTGTTGTCATTAATTCTGCCTCGCTTCAGCTTATACCCTCTACCGTTATTGCGATTAGGCAAAGCATTGGAAGTACCAACCCATTTGAAATTATAGCACCTGTTTGGATTGCAAGCCTTTGCGCAATAATTGTTGGCGTGTGCGCCACAAAGCTTTTTGCATTTGGAGGAAAAGCCTGAAAGTTCCTTTCAGACTTTTCCTTGAATTTATTGCACCTGCGATATTTTCGCCTTTGGCGAAACGCAGATGTGCATATGACCATTTATACGCCTTATCCGGCTCACGATTTGGAGTAGGTCAAAATTCTATAAAGTTTTGTGAGCCTGAAAGGCTAATGGTCATAATTATGAATAACATCTCTATTTTAGTTATACCGCTTATGTTTGCAACAATAATTGGCTATGGACTTTTGCAAAGAGTGGCTGTCTTTGATTGCTTTATCGAGGGTGCAAAGGACGGCATAGAAACAACAATAAGAATTCTCCCTGCACTCGTTGGGCTACTAACAGCGATTGCGATGTTTCGTGCCTCTGGCGCACTTGATATGCTTTGCAACTTACTGTCCCCACTACTTTCAATTATAAATTTTCCAAAAGAGCTTGTCCCACTTGCACTTATGAGGCCAATTTCTGGCAGTGGCGCACTTGCAATTTTTACAGATTTAACCAAAACGCACGGCGCAGATACCTTTATTGGCAGAGCGGCTTCCGTTATGATGGGTTCTACTGAAACAACATTTTATACACTTGCAGTATATTTAGGAAGCGTTGGAATAAAGAATTCACGCTACACTGTCAAAGCTGCATTACTCGCAGATTTAACAGGAATACTGGCAAGTGTATATGTTGTTAGGTGGTTTTTCAATTAATAAGTATAAGATACTTGCCTAGCACCTGTCGTTACAATCACAATTACCTAAAATACCATTATTGTTGTCGTTAAATAAAGCAATTACCACAACTACTGCAATTATTATCCAAATCCATTCGCTATTTCCACCGAATATACCGTTGTTGCAAGGATTACACTGATTACAAGACATAAAAAATACCCTCCTTTATAGTTTCTAATACATACTATGCAGAGGGCTTTTTTTATGTTCCGAATTAAAATAAACTCGTTTGAACGGTTTTGCTGTCATCATCCTTTATAAAACAGCCAACAGCAGGTATATTTTTCGTTTTATAATAGCTAATATCTTTTAAATCAAGCTCCGTTGATAGCTTTACATCTTTTAGACGTGCAGCTTTTTTAAGTGTCATAACATTTACACCCTGCGAGTCACGAGTTGATTTAGGTGCAATATTTGAGGTATTAAATATGAGTAGCTTATCTATGGTTGAAAATGCTGCAAGGTCTACATCATCAGTTATTTGAAACAGCTTAACAAGTGCCGAAGCCTCATTATACGCATTTGTAAGCTTTTTTCGATTTTGCTTTGTGGCATAGCTCAAAACATCAACCTTCGCTATTTTTCCGTTTTCATAGCAAAACAGCATATACCCCTTGTAATCGGTTGTTACAGCCATTCCAACTACACGCTCACCGTCCTCCATATTAAGAGTATTTGGCAGGTAATCCCCAAGCTGGCTTGCCTTATAATCGTTTGTTTCATAGGTTTTCGCCTTATATACGTTGCACCTATCAGTGAACACAAGAAGCTCTGATTTATTCGTAACGTCAAATTCCTGCACCATAACATCACCATCTTTTAGCTTTTGCTCCGAAGCGCCACGAAGTGAAGTATGTGCAATCTTTTTAAGGTAGCCATCACGAGAAAGGAATATTTTAACGTTATAATCCTCGATAAATTCAGTTTCAGAAAATTCCTCTACTTCATCTGGAGATACTGTTGCCGTGCGCCTATCTGCACCATATTTTTTGCTTATATCCTTTAATTCACCTGCAATTACAGCCTTAACCTTGCCCTCATCACCAAGTGTTGCACGAAGCAACGCAATTTCATCAATTAGCGATTCAATATCCTGTGTGCGCTTTAAAATATACTCCTTATTAAGGTTACGAAGTCGTATTTCTGCAATAAATTCTGCCTGAACATCGTCAATATCAAACCCATTCATAAGGTTTGGAATAACCAAGCTTTCCTGCTCTGTTTCACGAATAAGCTTAATCGCCTTATCAATATCAAGCAGTATTTTTTCAAGACCTTGTAATAAATGCAATCTTTCAGACTTTTTATTTATATCAAATGCAATTTGGCGTTTAATACAGCCAATTCTAAAAAGTGTCCACTCGTGCAAAAGCTCACGAACACCAAGTACCTTTGGAGTATTGCCAATTAGAACATTAAAATTGCAACCAAAGGAGTCCATAAGTGGTGTCATTTTAAATAATCGTGTCATAAGCTTGTCTGCCTCTGTGCCACGCTTTAAATCTATTGTAATTTTAAGTCCGTTTAAATCTGTTTCATCACGAATATCAGTAATTTCCCTAATTTTGCCCTGCTTAATAAGGTCAATAATTTTATCAATTATCGCCTCAACAGTTGTCGTATATGGTATTTCGGATATATCAATACAATTATTCTTTTTGTCAAAGGTGTACTTAGACCTAACCTTTATGCCCCCTCTACCGGTTTTATATATTTCACGAATTTCTGCTTCGTTATATATAAGCTCGCCACCTGTTGAAAAGTCTGGCGCAATAAGGGTTTTGGCAATGTCACATTCAGGGTTTTTAAGGAACACAATAGCAGTTTCGCAAACCTCTTTAAGGTTAAAGCTACACAAATTAGATGCCATACCAACTGCAATTCCTTGGTTTGAATTAACCAAAATATTCGGGAATTTCGTTGGAAGAAGAAGTGGCTCTTTCGTTGTTCCATCATAATTATCTATAAAATCAACTGTATTTTTATCTATATCACCAAATATTTCGTTACAAATTGCGTCTAATTTAACCTCTGTATAACGAGAAGCCGCATAAGCCATATCCCTCGAATATTGCTTACCAAAGTTACCCTTACTATCAATAAATGGGTGCAAAAGCGCATCGTTTCCACGAGATAAACGCACAAGTGTTTCATAAATAGCACCGTCACCATGAGGGTTTAGCTTCATAGTTTGACCAACAACATTTGCCGACTTTGTTCTGCTTCCGTTTAAAAGCCCCATTTTATACATCGTGTATAAAAGCTTACGATGAGATGGCTTTAAACCGTCTATCTCTGGAATAGCACGGGAGATGATTACGCTCATAGCGTATGGCATATAATTTTGCTCAAGTGTTTCAGTAATAGGCTGTTCTATAAAACGCATTTTAACAATTCCGCCTTATCGCATCTTTCCCATGGCAAATCAATATCCGTTCTACCAAAATGACCATAAGAAGATGTTTGTTTGTATATCGGTCTGCGCAAATCAAGCATTTCAATTATTGCCGCTGGGCGCAAATCAAAGTTTTTAAGCACTCTTGCACGAATTTCGTCAACAGAAATTGTTTCTGTTCCAAAGGTATCAATTAAAATACTAACTGGCTTTGCAACACCAATTGCATAAGCAAGCTGAATTTCGCAACGGCTTGCAAGCCCTGCCGCAACTATATTTTTAGCGACATAGCGTGCCGCATAGCAGGCACTTCTATCAACCTTTGTTGGGTCTTTTCCACTAAATGCACCACCACCGTGCCTTGCATAGCCACCGTATGTGTCGACGATAATCTTCCTGCCTGTAAGCCCACTATCACCATTTGGCCCACCAATTACAAATTTCCCTGTTGGGTTTACGAAATACTTTGTGTCTGCATCTATAAAATGTGCAGGAATTGTTTCTTTTATAACAAGCTCTATCATATCACGCTCAATAGTATCATGCTCTACTTCCTCGCTATGCTGGGTGGATAACACAACAGTGTCAACACGAAAGGGCTTGTCCCCATCATATTCAACAGTTACCTGTGTTTTTCCATCTGGACGAAGATAATCAACAAGTTTTAACTTTCTAACCTGGGATAAACGCTTTGCTAATTTATGCGCAAGTGAAATAGGTAGAGGCATAAGCTCCTCTGTTTCGTCACACGCATAGCCAAACATCATACCTTGGTCACCAGCGCCAATATCCTTGCCATCAGTAACACCACTTTTCGCCTCTAAGGATTTATCAACGCCCATAGCAATATCGCTCGACTGTTCATCTATCGCAGTAATAACTGCGCAGGTTTCACAATCAAAGCCATATTTAGCCCTGTCATACCCTATTTCACGAATAGTATTTCTTGCAGTTTTTTGTATATCAATGTAGCAATCTGTAGATATTTCACCCATTACAAGCACAAGCCCAGTTGTACAAGCAACCTCGCAAGCCACACGAGCAAATTTGTCCTGTGCTAAAATTGCATCTAATATAGAGTCAGAAATCGCATCACAAATTTTATCTGGATGCCCCTCGGTAACTGATTCTGACGTGAAAAATTTTCTATTCATTATAATTCCTCCTAACGATATTACACTATATATTATATAAGTTATGATAATAAAAAGCAAGCATAATTTAAAATGAAAAAGTCACCCTAAGCATAGGATGACTTTATGAATAGATCTGTCCTCTAACCCAGTGCGTGCGGATAGTCGAGGATTTTTTCTGCCGAGTGGTTCAGATGGGTTCCACCAATACTTTATGTATTGGTGGGTTCCAGCGGGAACGTTCGGTGAGAAAAATACCGATTTTGCCGCCGTGTCTGGGTTAGTGGACAGGTCTAATAATAATACTATTCAGCAGTAAATGGTAGGAAAGCAATAATTCTTGCTCTTTTAATTGCTGCTGTCATTTGTCTTTGATGCTTTGCACAGTTTCCACTCATACGACGAGGAACTATTTTAGCACGCTCTGACAGGAAACGACGTAATTTCGCAACGTCTTTGTAATCTATATCTGTAACCTTATCAATACAAAATTGACAACTTTTTTTGCGAGCTTTTCTGCGTTGTGGACGATCGCCTCTTTCTCCTCTATCGCCTCTATCTCCTCTTTCAGCCATTATGTTAACCTCCTTAAATTTCTATTAAAACGGAAGGTCATCGTCAGTATCAACTGGCGCAAAACCATCGTTTGGTGAATGTGGTGCATTATTTTGTGGCAAGCTTCCACCACCAGCAGCTGCGCCGCCTGGGCTTTTATCTCCACAAAAATTAATCTCATCAGCCATTACTTCAGTAGCATAGTGTTTAACGCCTTGTGCGTCATCCCATGTACGAGTTTGCAATGAGCCACATACATTTATCATTTGTCCTTTTACGAAATACTTTGAAACAAATTCAGCAGTATTTCTCCATGTTACGATGTTAATAAAATCAGCTTGGCGCTGTTCCCCCTGCTTTACAAACCGTCTATCAACTGCGATAGAAAACGAACACACAGGAACGTTTGTACCAGTATATTTAAGCTCGGGATCACGAACCATGCGACCCATTAATATAACCTTGTTAAGCATACATCGCACCCCTTACTTTTCGTCTTTTCTAATAATAATAGAACGAAGAATTCCATCTGTAATGCCATAAACTCTCTCAATTTCTTTCGGTACTTCAGACTTAGCCAAGAAATTTATAAGCACATAGAAACCATCGTTTTTATCATTAATTGGATAAGCTAAACGTCTTTTACCCCAAACATCAACGTTTTCAATTGTACCATTTGCTTCAATTAATGACTTAAACTTTTCAACAATTGCATTTGTTTCATCTTCTGTTTTCGCTGTGTCAACGATGAAGATTGTTTCGTACTTGTTGATATGTTCAACCATTTTTAACACCTCCCTCTGGACTTTGGCATACACTTATAGTGCACGCAAGGAATCATACTAATTAACTAAAATCAGTATCAATTAGTGATTATATCTTATATGCTCCGAATTGTCAACATTTTTTTAACCTGTACTTTTTTGGGTATATTTTCCACATAGCTTGACTATAATTTATATAGAGGTGATGAAAATGAATAATAAAGAAAACGAGCTTGAAAATGAACAGCAAAGGCTTTTAGACCAAAAGGAAACATTACTTAAAGAAATTCTGCAAGATATATTAGTAGCAAAAAGAGAGCTACTAATTGCAAACCAAAATTTTAATTTTGCAGACAACGATGAGCTTATTGACCTATACTCCTACCAAATTATTGTTGCACAAAGCAAATGTGACTATTTACTTAAAAAAGCAAGAGATAATGGCATTAGTCATTCGCAATTTTCAAGTAGCAATTTACAGCAGGTAAACCTATAAAAAAGCAGCTTGTGCAAAAAAATGCACAAGCTGCTTTTTATATTAGCAAAATTAAGCTTCGTTTGGTGCATCTACTGGGCAAACCCCTGCACAAGCTCCGCAATCGATACAAGCATCAGCATCGATAACGTATTTTTCGCCACCTGCAGAAATACAAGATACTGGACATTCAGCCTCACAAGCACCACAGTTAGTACATTCGTCATTGATAATATAAGCCATTTAAGACACCTCCTTAAATAATAATATGCATTTTCTATAATATTTTAGCATGAAAGTGCTAAAAAATAAATAGTTAATTTAGACAAATTTTTATTTGTCTTCTAATTGTTTTAATTTTGCTATCTCTTCATGCGTTAATCTAACAGGTGCATCACGAATTATAACCAAATCCTTTGCTTTATATGTGTGTAGCATATTGTTTTCTGGGTTGTCAAGACGAACTCTAACAGTTCCACCTAAAACATTGTTATCGATAACAACGCCTCTGCCATCTGGTGTTTTAACAACAGCATCTGCTTTTGGAACAAATTTAAGCATTTCTTCATAATTTTCCTGCTCATATTTCAAGCAACACATAAGCCTGCCACACGTTCCAGAAATTTTCGTTGGGTTAAGCGATAAATTTTGTTCCTTTGCCATTTTAATGGAAACAGGCTCGAACTCGCCTAAAAATGTTCGGCAACATAAAGGCCTACCACAAATTCCAACTCCACCTAACATTTTTGCTTCATCACGCACACCAATTTGCCTAAGCTCAATTCGTGTTCTAAAAACAGTAGCAAGCGACTTAACAAGGTCACGGAAATCCACCCTACCATCTGCTGTAAAGTAGAATAAAATTTTATTACCATCAAAGGTATATTCAACCTCTATAAGTTTCATATCAAGCTTATGCTCTTTTATCTTTTTATTACATACATCAAATGCTTCTTTTTCCTTGCGAGTGTTTTCCTCTAACTTTTCAAAATCCGCTTTTGTTGCAGGTCTAACAACCTGTTTCAACGGCATAACTACCGCTTCCTCAGGCACATCACGGTTTGCAAGCATAATTTCGCCTATTTCAAGCCCTCTAACAGTTTCAACTATTGCGTGCTCACCCTTGGCAAATTTTTGACCGTTTGGGTCAAAATAATATATTTTCCCCACGCTTTTAAAGCGCACACCTATAACTTCAATCATGGATTGCCTCCCAAGTATTTAATAACAGTTCAGAAATTGCTATGCTAAAATTTGCATTAAACGAAAGTGAACGACGGCGAGCCTCAACAATATCAATTGCTTTTAGCACAGACCCAATACTAACGTTGCTAATTGCCATTGTATCACTTTTTTCTCCGTTATACAAGAGTGTATCTCTAAACATTATAAGCATAACATCAAAAAGCACATTTATATTAGCCTTTTCACGTTCTAAAAAGTTTATTATTTCATAAGCATTAGCCCTCTGTGGTGATGAAATGCCCCTCATAAGCTGGGTAAATTCGCTAAGCATTTCGCTAAGCCCCTCCTGTGACATTAACATATCCGCAGATAGTATGCTTCCCCCTGCAAGCTTAACAACAACATCTATATCAGCATTAGAATATTTTTGCTTTAAATATTTAGCAACAATTTCATCAAACAATGGCGCAAAACGTACCGTAATAGCACGAGAGCGTATGGTTTGCAATAGCAAATTTTCATTTTCTGCAAGCAATATTATAACACAATACTCTGGTGGCTCTTCAAACACCTTTAAAAGTGCATTTTGCGCACCTATCGTCATTGTGTCCGCTTGTGGGAAAATAAACACCCTTTTATTAGCCAAATATGGCCTTGTGTACATTTCAGTTCTTGCTTTGCGTACAGCATCAACAGAAAATGCAACAGTTTTAATATCATATTTTTCGTTTGTAACAACTGTAACATCTGCAACGCTACCATCTGTTAAAGCTTCTGCAAAGGCGTGTGCGACCATAGTTTTGCCTATGCCCTTTTTGCCACAAAAAATATATGCGTGTGAAACCTTGCCATTATCAAGCGAGGTTTGTAGCTGATTTTTAACATTATTATGCCCTAATATATTTTCAACCCTCATACTTTTTCAAACCTATCTACATCAAGCACAAATATAGTTGCACCACCAACATCAACCTCGACAGGCCAACCAGTAGCAATTCCCATACTTGCAGAAATAGGCGCAACAAGCTGGGTTCTTGATTTGCATCTTAACTTAATTATTTCTATAACATTATCCACATTTTCATCTTCAGTTCCAACTATTAAAGTAACATTCCCCGAACGCAAAAAACCACCAGTAGAAGCAAGCTTTGTAACGGATATTCCATTTTTGGTAAGCTCATCAGTAAGCTTTCCACTGTCTTCATCATGCACTATTGCTAATACAAGCTTCATAATTTACCCTCCTACTATCTATCTATTATACTTGTTATATGTACTTTTTTCAAGCTAATTCTTATTTATACCACAGTAACATTATCTACAAGCCTTTTCGATATTTCCTTTGTCACCATTTCACCAGGGCACAATATTGGCATACAGGGTGGGCATTTGTACACAGAGCGTGCCGCAATTTTGCCTACTGCATCTTTTGGTGGCAAAACCTCTGTCTGTGAATAGTACGCCTGTGCAGGTGGCATAACCAAATTTGCCCTTGGTATTTGCTCATTTTCAATACCCTCATAAGGTGAGAGGGTTTTTGCAATCTCGGTAAGCGCTTTAATGAGGCGAGAAAAATCCGTAGAGCTATTATTAATAGTAGGTATTAAAACTATATTTAAGCCGTCAACCATTTCCACTAATATGTTATAGCTATCTCTAAGCATAGCTTGTACATCAAAGGCATTCCTTACATTTATAACTATACGAGTTTCGTCGTAATCATACACATCACAAAGCTTGTCCAAGCAAAGATATGCACCAGTTTCACTTACCTTTTTCCTCACCCTGCTACATTCAGTTATAAGCCTTTTAAGGCGAGCCTCACCACTGCGTTCCATTTCGCACCTTGCGCCATCAATTGATGACATAATCAGATACGAAGGACTTGTTGTGTGTAGCATATTCAAATTTTCTTGCACCGTTTGCTTATCTATTCTGTCTGAGCCAATATGTAAAAGTGCACCCTGCGTTAAGCAGGTCAAGGTTTTATGTGCACTTTGAACAACTCCGTCTGCACCACTTTCAAGCGCAGATAGTGGCAAAGCCTTATTAAAACAAAAATGCGCACCGTGTGCCTCATCAACAATTAGTGGTATATTATGCTTGTGCACTAAATTAGCGATTGAACTTACATCACTGCATACACCATAATATGTTGGCGTGGTTATTAAAACGCCTTTTGCATTAGGGTTTTCACTAATCGCCTGTGCAACATCGTCTGGCGCAATTCCAACATTTATTCCAAATTGATTATTATATTTTGGGTACACAAAAACAGGTCGCACGTCATTAAGCACAAGTGCGTTAATAACAGAAATATGACAGCCCCTGTCCACTATAAGTGTATCCCCTCTTTTGCAAATAGACATAATTAATGTATGAAGCCCTACGCTTGAACCATTTACGCAAAAGAACGTATGCAAAGCTCCAAAAGCAACACTTGCCAAATGCTGGGCTGTGTGAATTGCCCCCTGTGGTTTATGAAGATTATCTGTTCCATCAAGCTCGGTTACATCATAATGTAGCATAACACTCCCAAGACCTTTATGCCCAGGCATAAAAAACCGAGCAGTGTTCCTTTTTACTACACAATCAATTGCGCTTTTTACATCTTTAATGTCCATTTATACCATCCTAAAAGTAAGAATTAAAATTCTCAACCGCAGATTCTTTAATCAACATTTCAGCGTGTTCAAAAAGCTCTCCCTCTTTTACAAAGGAATTATCTATCTTTTTTGCAAACTCTGTAAGTAGAAGCTTTAAATCTTCTGCTAAATATTCATTTTCAACATCTAAAACTAAAAAGAATTTGCCATCTTTTTTATATAGACTACTGTTACCAATAAAACGATTTTCTATATTTTTGCAAGCCTCTATAACATCATTAAAGGCTTCAAATTCAAAGACAATTGGGCTTATGCTATATTTTTGTTTCTTTGTTTTAAACTCTCTTTTAATTTTAGGTTTAACCAGCCTTCTAAGAGGTGATTCGTCGCCCTCCTCTACCTTAGTTATAAGCATAATAAAGCCGTCATTGCGAGTCGGCATTGCCTCCACAACAAGCTGTGACCCATCGGCAAAAAAGCCTGCTTCTTCCTCGGCACGCTTCATTAAATCCCAAAACAACTCCTGCGCCTGTGGTGAGTTATATGTCAAGCTTTCAAAGCTAATATCCCATTCAAGCAAATCATCGTTTGAAAGGGTAACCTTTATTTTGTTTTGCGCTATTCTTTCTATTCTCATAATGACACCTCCTCATATTTATATTATACTATACAATTTTCGTTTTGAAAAGAACTAAAAAAAGGTTGTATTTAAAATTTACAAATAGTATAATACATAATATCAAATATTAGTACAAAATGTGTTAAAAGGAGGTAAATAATTGATGTTTAAAACATTCAAGGGTGGCATTCACCCTGCTGATAAAAAGGAGCATACAAGGTACCTTAAAATAGAAGATTTACCTGCACCAAAAACAATGATTTTCCCTTTAAACCAGCATCGTGGAGCATTAGCAGAGCCAGTAGTAGAATTGGGCGCCCACGTTAAAGTAGGTCAGTTAATAGCAGGGGCTACAGCCTTTGTTTCTGCTAACATTCATTCCTCTGTATCTGGAACGGTTATTGCAATAGAGCCACGTATGCACCCAAATGGTTCGCTTGTAAACTCAATAATAATTGAAAATGATGATAAATATACAGTTTTCGAGGGTATTAAGCCTAACAAACCATTAAACGAGCTTCTCCCACAACAAATTATAGAAATAATCAAAAATGCAGGAATAGTAGGTATGGGAGGGGCAGCCTTTCCAACACACGTTAAACTATCACCACCAAAGGATAAAAAAATTGATTACCTTATAATAAACGGAGCAGAATGCGAGCCATATCTTACCTCCGACCATAGGGTTATGCTTGAAAATACTGATGAGGTGCTGTTTGGTTGCACAGCTATTATGAAGGCTCTTGGTGTGACCAAAAGCTTTGTTGCTGTGGAAAGCAATAAGGATGATGCAATTAAAACGTTAATTGAAAACGCAAAGGACTATGAGGGAATTGAGGTTGTACAAATCGAAACAAAATACCCACAAGGCTCTGAAAAGCAACTAATTTACACAGTAACAGGGCGCAAGGTTCCACCATGTGGGCTTCCTGCTGATATTGGAGTTATCGTTGTTAATATTGACACTTGCCGTGCCACCACAGATGCAATTAAAACAGGTATGCCACTTATACAGCGTGTTGTTACAATTGGCGGTGGTGCAATAAAAGAATCTCGTAATTTCAGAGTAAGAATTGGCACACCTGCAAAGGACGTTATTGACGAAGTCGGTGGCTTTAAAACCACTCCTGCAAAAATACTTTTTGGTGGTCCTATGATGGGAATAGCCCTTTTCTCTCTTGAAGCACCCGTTATAAAAGGCACAGATGCAATAATTGCCCTTACAGATAAGGAAGCAAATATAGGCAAAACAGGTCCTTGCATTAGGTGTGCAAAATGCGTTGATGCTTGCCCTATGAATTTACAGCCACTTATGTTTGAAATGCTTGGTAAAAAGGACGACCTTGTGGCGCTTGAAAATTATAATATTTTTGACTGTATGGAGTGTGGCGCCTGCGCATATATTTGCCCTGCAAGGCTTGATTTAGTGCAGTATATACGCACAGGCAAGCAAAAAATTAATTCCTCAAAGAAAAAAGGAGAATAGCTATGAATTTACTCAGTGTTTCTTCCTCTCCCCATATACGAACTAACGATGATACCCCAATAATAATGCTTGACGTAATTATTGCGCTTATGCCTGCACTAATTGCCGCAGTATATTTTTTCGGCTATCGTGCTATGGTTATAACAATTATAACAATTGCAAGCTCATTAGCTTTCGAGCATTTGTGGGCAGTAGCCTTTAAAAAGCCTACTACAATTTATGATTTAAGCGCTATTGTATCTGGAATGCTTCTTGCCTTTAACCTGCCTGTTACCGTTCCACTTTGGCTACCTGTTGTGGGAAGCTTTTTTATGATTATAATAGTGAAAATGTGCTTTGGCGGTTTGGGGAAAAACCTTGCAAACCCTGCAATTACAGCGAGGGTTGTCCTACTTTTAGCTTTCCCAACCATTATGACGGCTTGGACTAATATCGGCACAACACTAAACCTGTTTTCTAATCCAGACATTATTTCATCTGCTACTCCGCTTGCACTAATAAAAGGTGGCGTTTCGGCAGGAACTACTCTGCCATCATACCTTAATATGTTTCTTGGTGGTGTTGGTGGTTGCATTGGCGAGACCTCTGTTTTAGCACTTTTAATTGGCGCAGGGTACCTTTTCTATCGCAAAATTATAACGTGGAGGATACCATTAACATTTATCGCATCGCTTGGTGTTTTTACATACATCTTTGGTGGCGCTACGCCATTTATGGGCAACTTTATGTATCACATACTTGCAGGGGGTTTAATGCTTGGTGCTTTTTATATGGCAACGGACTATTCTACTTCGCCAGTTACCCCAATGGGGCAGATATATTATGGAATTGGCTGTGGCGTTATAGCTTCAATAATTCGCCTATGGGGTGGTTACCCTGAGGGTGTTTCATTTGCAATTCTCATTATGAATGTTGCTACTCCACTTATTGAAAAAATGACACCGCCAAGACGCTTTGGGAGTCAGATGAAAAAATTTAGTGAGTATTTAAAACTTGTCGTTATTTTATTAGCAATACCTCTTATAGTAGCACTGGCTCTTAATGCTGTAAATTTCTTTGCAAAAGATAAGGCAAACCAAAACCCACAATCTCAAACAGGAGAAAATACAATAAGCGATGCTAATCAAAATGGTACACAAGTATCTCTAATCCCATCTGGCAATACATCAGTTGTTAAAATTATCGAGCAAACATTAGCTAATGGTGAAAAGGCATACTTAGTTTCCTGCAAGCCAAAGGGTTATAATGATGCAATTTCAATGACAGTAGAGCTTAATAGCACACTAAATGTAACATCTGTTAAGATTACAAGTATAAACGACACTCCCGGGCTTGGTGCAAGAGCAAATGAGCCATCATTCTTAAACCAGTTCACTGGTAAAGGTGCTGGTGTTTCTGTAACTAAAGACACCCCAAATGGCAACCAAATCCAAGCTATTTCTGGTGCAACAATCACATCAAGAGCCCTTGCAAAAGGTGTAAATGATGCGATTTCAGAAGTGCAAGCAATTGTCAAAGCACAACCAACTACCCCTGTGACAACAGCTTCTCCAACCGCTACACCATCACCAACAACTACTACAACATCCACGGCAACGGTGGCTCCTAAGCCAACGCAAGCGACTACACCAACAGCTACACCATCACCAACAATTACACAAAATACTCAAACAAAAACAGGAACAACATCATATACACCATCTGGTAATACCTCGGTATCTAAAATATCAAAAACCGTGCTTGCTAATGGGCAAGTGTCATATTCTGTTTCTTGCAGTCCTATGGGCTACGAGGACGTAATTTCAATGACAGTGGGGCTTGATGGCAACCTAAACGTAACATCTGTTAAAATTACAAGTATAAATGACACCCCAGGGCGTGGTTCCAAGGTACAGAGTTCATCATTTCTAAGCCAATTTACTGGCAAAATTGCTGGTGTTTCTGTAACCAGAGGCACACCAAACGGTAACCAAATCCAAGCTATTTCTGGTGCAACAATTACATCAAGAGCCGTTGCAAAAGGTGTGAATGATGCGATTTCAGAGGCACAGGCAGTTGCAAAAAGATAATTAGAACAACAATCTTTAATAATTCCTTGCGAAAATGTAAAAAAAGGGATATAATGTATTGATACTAATTTAAACTTGAAAGGTTTTAATATATTATGTGGATTGCAAATAATTGGCGTGAATATGAATTAATCGACGCATCAGGCGGTGACCGCTTGGAGCGTTGGGGGCAGTATATTATGGTGCGCCCAGACCCACAAGCAATTTGGGAAACGCCTCGCACAAATCCACTATGGAACAGCCCACACGCAAGTTATCACCGAAGCGAAAAGGGTGGAGGCGAGTGGGAATTTTTCAAAAAGCTACCAGAAAGCTGGACTATCACTCAAAACTCCTATAAATTCAAGGTTAAACCAATGGGCTTTAAGCATATGGGATTGTTTCCTGAACAGCTTGTTAATTGGCAATGGACAGATGAGCTTATTAGAAAAAGCAACCGTGAAATAAAGGTTTTAAACCTTTTTGCATACACAGGTGGTGCCTCTATTGCAGCGCTTAGTTCAGGTGCAAGCGTGTGCCATGTTGACGCTTCAAAGGGAATGATTGCCCACGCAAAGGACAATGCAGGGCTAAGTGGACTTGCAGACAAGCCAATTCGATATATTATTGATGATTGTATGAAATTTGTCGAGCGTGAAATTCGCAGAGGCAACCGTTATGATGCAATAATAATGGACCCCCCGTCTTATGGCAGAGGCCCAGGTGGTGAGGTTTGGAAAATTGAAACAGAATTATATAAATTCGTTAATCGTTGTGTGGAGGTTTTATCTGACGAGCCTTTATTCGTGCTTTTAAATTCATACACAACAGGGCTTAGTGCATCTACTATGCAAAATGTTTTAGATTTAACCTTTGGTAAAAAATTTAAAGGCACCTCCTCTTCCGACGAAATTGGTATTCCAATGACGGATAAAGGTTTAATTTTACCATGTGGCTCATCTGCAAGGTGGCAAGGAGCTAAGTAATGATTAAAACGGATAAATTAGAGTTTAAGTATAATTCCGAGCATATAAAAAATGTGCTAAACGGCATTGATATTGACATAAAAAATGGTGAATTCGTTGCCGTGCTTGGGCATAATGGCAGTGGAAAATCCACACTTGCTAAGCATTTTAATGCTATACTCCTGCCATTAGGTGGGAGTGTATATATACAGGGTATGGACACAAAGGACGAGCGCCTTTTGTATGAAATTCGTCAAACTGTTGGAATGGTTTTTCAAAACCCTGACAATCAAATAGTTGCAACAATAGTCGAGGAAGACGTTGCATTTGCACCAGAAAACCTTGGCGTTCCATCAAAGGAAATTAGAAAACGTGTAGACTTTGCGCTTGAAACAGTAGGTATGAGCGACTATAAAAGGCATTCACCACATTTACTTTCCGGTGGGCAAAAGCAACGAATTGCAATCGCAGGCGTGCTTGCTATGCAGCCAAAATGCATAGTACTTGATGAACCAACAGCAATGCTCGACCCAATAGGCAGGCGAGAGGTTATCGCAACCTTAAAGCGCCTCAACAAGCAAGAGGGCATTACAATTGTGCTAATAACACACAATATGGACGAAGCAACCGCAGCCGATAGAGTTATTGTAATGAACAAGGGTAGCATTGCAATAAACGGCACACCGAAACAGGTTTTTAGTGATGTTCCACTAATAAAATCCTTAGGGCTTGATGTTCCACAGGTTTCCGAGCTTATGTATGAGCTTCGCCAAGAGGGCATTGATGTCCCAACCGATATTCTAACTATTGATGAAGCTTATGCTGTTTTATCACCTTTAATTACCCACTCTATTTCACAACCTAAAATAGCCCCAGAAAAGCCAAAAAGTAATGATGTAGTTATAAATGCCCAAAATATAAGCTATATATATTCGCAAGGCTCACCTTATGAAAAAAAGGCACTAAAAAATGTTTCAATAAAGGTAAACCGTGGCGAAATAATAGGTATAATAGGTCACACAGGAAGTGGGAAATCTACACTTATTCAACATTTTAACGGTCTATTAAAGCCTACATATGGCAGTATTCATATAAATGATGTAAATATTACAGCAAAAAAAGTAGATTTAAAGCAAATACGCACAAAAATCGGCCTTGTATTTCAATACCCAGAGCATCAACTTTTTGAAGAAACCGTGCGCCTTGACATTGCTTTTAGCCCTAAAAATATGGGGCTTTCAAAAGAAGAAATTAATTCAAGGGTTATCGAATCTGCAAAAGCAGTCCGCATTGATGATGAAATCCTTGACGAGTCGCCCTTTGAAATATCTGGCGGGCAAAAAAGGCGTGTTGCAATTGCAGGCGTGCTTGCAATGAAGCCTGATGTTTTAGTGCTTGACGAACCAACAGCAGGGCTGGACCCATATGGTAGAGATGAAATTTTAAAACAAATTAAAAAGATGCACAAAGAGCTTGGTTTAACAGTTATCCTCGTTTCCCACGGTATGGAGGATATTGCAAACACAGCAGGGCGCCTATACGTTATGAATAAAGGGAAAATCGCAATGCAGGGAACTCCTCTTGAAGTGTATTCACAGTATAACGAATTAGAGAAAATTGGGCTTACTGCTCCACCTGTAACGCACCTTTTAGACAGGCTGTGCAAAATAAATGTTTGCACGATAGAAATGGCAAAGCAAATTTTATTACTCCTACTAAAAGGGGGCAATAACTGATGCTTAAAGATATAACGCTTGGTCAATTTTTCCCTGGTAACTCTCCGATACACAATATAGATGCACGAGTAAAAATAATTTTATCTATGGTTTACCTTTGTATTATTTTTTTAATAAATAATTTTTATGGCTATGGCTTGCTTGTTGTATTCACCCTATCTATTATCTTTATTTCAACCGTACCAATTTGGTTTGTTTTAAAGGGTATTAAGCCATTATTATTTTTCATTGTGTTTACTGCAATATTAAATATTTTTATGACAAGTGGCCGGGTGCTGTGGAGCTATGGTTTTGCAGTAATAACCTATGAGGGCATAAATTATGCAATATTTATGGTGCTTAGAATTGTGTTTTTAGTGCTTGGCACATCAATGCTAACATACACAACCTCACCCATTGAATTAACTGATGGCTTAGAGCATTTATTAAAGCCATTTAAGAAAGTAGGGCTTCCTGCACACGAGCTTGCAATGATGATGACAATTGCGCTTAGGTTTGTTCCAACACTTTTAGAGGAAACAGACAAAATTATGAAAGCCCAAACTGCAAGAGGGGCAGATTTTGAAAGTGGCAACCTAATTGCAAGGGCAAAGGCACTTATTCCACTGCTTGTTCCGCTATTCATTAGTGCGTTTAGGCGTGCTGATGAGCTTGCAATTGCAATGGAGTGTCGCTGTTACCGTGGTGGAGAAGGTCGCACTCGGTTATACGAACCAAAAACAGGAATTATAGACATTATTGCTTCAATTGTTATTATTATTTTTGCTATAACTGTTATTATGTTAAACAGGCTGGGGTGATTTATTTTGAGGAATTTTGCTCTTACAATTCAATTTGACGGTAGCAATTACCACGGCTGGCAATGGCAAGATAATGCACTTTCTGTGGAGCAGGTGTTATCTAATGCTATCCATAAAATCACAGGCGAAGTGCCAAATATAATTGGTTGTAGCCGAACGGATTCGGGGGTTCACGCACTTGAATATGTATGCAATTTTTTTAGTGATACAACCGTTCCAGAGGACAAGCTACACCTTGCACTTAACACAAAGCTTCCTCGTGATATTCGGGCAATAGGTTGCAAGGTAGTTGATGGTAAATTTCAAGCAAGGTACAGTGCAAAATCCAAAACATATATTTACAAGGCATATAACACAAAAATTGCGAACCCTTTTCTAACAAACTATGCCTATCATTTCCCACTTGAAATTGACATTGATAATATCATAAGGGCAACAGAATTTTTCATAGGCGAGCACGATTTTAGCACATTTATGGCAACAGGTGGCTCACAAAAAACTACTGTTCGTGAAATTTTTTCACTGAGTGCAACTAAGGTAAACAGCAATATTGAATTTGAAATTACCGCAAATGCGTATTTATATAATATGGTTAGAATTATTTCTGGAACACTTCTACAAGTTGGCTGTGGCAAAATTAAGCCCTACGATATTCCTGAAATAATACTATGTAAAAAACGTAGCCGAGCAGGAATTACAGCAGGGGCAGAGGGTTTATATTTAAAAAAGGTGGAGTACTAATGAGGGTGAATTTTATAAAAAAGAATAGATTACTATATACAATAGTATTATTAATAATAATACTTGCAATCGGTGGAATTATTTATGCAAACCGTAGCTTCCTTCAAATTGGTGCCACATCAAACGAAAGGCAAACTATATTCTCTTTTGAATCTGGTCAGCAGTTTCAATTTGAAAAATCGAAGGACAATGTTCTTGTAATTAACAATGAGGGTATAACCTGTGTTAATCAAACAGGCACTCACCTGTGGAACATAATAAATCATTTGGCAACGCCCTGCGTACAGGCAAATGGGAATTACACCTTGATTTTTGATAGAGGTGGCAAAACATTAGCAACATATAATGGCAGTGCGAAAATAGCTGAAATAACAACCGAGCAAAAAATTATTACAGCTAAAATCAACCCTGCGGGGTACATAGCCCTCGTCACAGACGAAGTTGGATATAAGGCAAAAATCGAGGTTTATAACCAGCGTGGGCAGGTTGTTTACAAATGGATGCTTGGGGAAAATCACCCAGTTGATGTTGATATTTCGCCAGATTGCAAACAGCTTGTAGCCGCTACACTTTGCACAAGCAGTGGGAAAATTAGTGGCACTATAACCTTTGTAGATATCGACAAGGAAAAGGTTATAAGCGAAACAAAGCGTGATGATTCACTGCTTATTTCGGTTAAATATAGCAAAAATGGCTCACTCATTGCATTAGGCGAGGGCGAGCTCCTTGGTTTTAACCAAAAGGGTGAGAATAAGTGGAATGTTAACTTTGATGGAAGAACGCTTCAATCCTTCGACCTTAGTAATGACAGTAACATAGTTCTTGCGCTTACAGGTAGCCGAAATAACACATTTGTAGATGTTTATGACTATAATGGCAAAAAGCGTGGTGAATATGTTTCAGACTTTCAAATAAAATCTCTTGACGTAAATGATGGCACCATTGCAGTAAGCCAGCAAAGGGACATAAAGCTTTTAAACTTCAAGGGCAAGGTAAAATCTCAAAAAACTGTACAAAAAGATGTTCGTGACATTATATTATTACCACAAGACAAGGTTGCTGTTATTGGTGGAAACACCGTAGATATAATAAAACCATAAGGAGGATTATATGTTAGACATTATCTTAATTTTATTCATTATCAGTATGGCAATATGGGGCTTTAAGGCAGGGTTAGTTAGGACTATATTCCACTTTGGGTACTACATAATTTCAGCCATAGTTGCTGCAATTGTTTACCCTGTGCTTTCAAATTTTATAATGAAAACACCTATCGCAACATTTATTCACGACAAAATAATTATGCCAAACCTAAAAACATCAACGCCAACTATTAATATCTCTAATATGCCAACCATTTTAAGGGATATTATAGAAAAACCAATAAATGCGAATGTCAAAAATGCTATGGAAGCAACAGCGAATAGCTTAACTCAGACATTAGTTAGCATACTTTGCATTATCCTTGTATTTTTGCTTGTGCGTTTTGGTGTTAGGTTTATCGTGGAGGTTCTAAACAGTATTGCCTCACTTCCTATTTTATCACCTATAAATAAATTAGGTGGGCTTGTAATTGGCTCTGCAAATGGTCTTATTATTATATACTTAATTCTTGCAATTGTAACACTATTTATGACAGCAGACATCCACAAAATAATAAATTCATCAGAAATTGTAAAACAAATGTATAACGACAATTTATTAATTAAACTAATATTCAAATAAAAGGAGAATATAACAAATGATTAGCGACAACATTAAAAAAGGTATTGAAAAAACACCGCACCGTTCACTTTTAAAGGCATCTGGGCTTACAGACGAGGAGATTTCACGTCCACTAATTGGTATTGTAAATAGTAAAAACGATATAATCCCTGGGCATATTCACCTTGACAGCATAGCAAAGGCAGCCTCGGCAGGTGTTAGAATGGCTGGTGGAACTCCACTTGAATTCCCTGCAATAGGTGTTTGTGATGGTATTGCAATGGGCAACATTGGAATGAAATATTCACTTGCAACACGTGAGCTAATAGCCGATAGCATAGAATGTATGGCACTCGCTCATAGCTTTGATGCACTTGTGCTTATTCCTAATTGTGATAAAATTGTTCCTGCTATGTTAATGGCGGCGGCAAGGCTTAACATTCCTGCAATTGTTATTAGTGGTGGTCCTATGCTTTCAATTGGCAATGGCTGTGGCGCAAATATCGATTTAAACACAACCTTCGAGGCAGTTGGTAGCTTTAAAGCAGGCACAATGACCGAGCAAGAGGTTAAAAATATCGAGGATACTGCTTGCCCAACCTGTGGCTCATGCTCTGGTATGTTTACTGCAAATTCTATGAACTGCTTAACAGAGGTTCTTGGAATGGGCTTAGACGGTAATGGCACTATTCCTGCTGTTTATTCTGAAAGAATACGTCTTGCTAAAAAGGCAGGTATGGCTGTTATGGATTTAGTTGAAAAAAATATTAGACCAAGAGATATAATGACCGAAAAAACCTTTGAAAATGCGCTTGTAGTTGATATGGCGCTTGGTTGCTCTACTAATTCTATGCTTCATCTTCCTGCCATCGCAAACGAGGCAGGGGTTAAAATTGACCTTGCTGTTGCAAACGAGATTTCTTCAAAAACACCTAACCTTTGCAAATTAGCACCTGCTGGACATCATCATATTCAAGATTTATACACAGCAGGTGGCGTGTATGCTGTTATGAATGAGCTTTCTAAAAATAACCTAATAAATACTGATTTAATAACTGTTACAGGCAAAACAGTTGGTGAAAACATTGCAAACCGTAAGGTTATAGACCATAATGTAATAAAACCTATTGATGCTCCATATTCACCAACTGGTGGAATTGCTGTGCTTCGTGGTAATATTTGCTTAGACGGCGCAGTTGTAAAGCGCTCTGCTGTGCACCCTGCAATGCTAACTCGTTCGTGCGTAGCAAAGGTTTTTGAAAGCGAGGAAGATGCTATTGCCGCAATTTATGACGGTAAGATTGGCAAGGGCGATTGTGTTGTTATAACCTACGAAGGACCAAAGGGTGGTCCTGGTATGCGTGAAATGCTATCACCTACCTCTGCAATTTGTGGTATGGGGCTGGATTCTGACGTTGCACTATTAACAGATGGCAGGTTTTCAGGCGCAACTCGTGGTGCTGCAATCGGCCATATTTCACCAGAGGCAGCCGACGGTGGCAACATTGCATTAGTTCAAAATGGAGATATAATTGAAATAGATATACCAAATGGCAAGCTAAATGTTATGTTATCTGATGACGAGCTAATAGCAAGGCGTGCAAATTGGAAGCCACGTAACCCTAATATTACAACAGGCTATCTTTCTCGTTATGCAAAGCTCGTATCCTCTGCGGCACAAGGTGCTGTACTAAAATAAAAAATAGGTGGTATGTAAATGAATGATTTAGAAACAAAAAATTTATCTGAACTTAAAATATATGCAAAAGAAATTGGTGTGCAAAATATATCTAAGTATAAAAAAGATGAGCTAATTGAAAAAATAAAGGAAAAAGGCGAAACTAAAGAGGTTGAAATCGCAACCACCCTTGAAGAAGCCTTTGCGCAACCAAAAAAAGAGGAACGCCCTCGCACAGACACAGTAGAGGTTGTCGGTATACTTGAGCTTTGTGATGATGGCTTTGGCTTTTTGCGTTGCGAAAATTATCTTTCTGGCGCAAGCGATGTTTATGTTTCGCCAACGCAAATAAGGCGTTTTCGCCTTAAAACTGGTGACAAGCTCGCTGGAATTGCGAGGCTTCAACGTGAGAATGAGCGTTTTCGTGCGCTGTTATTCGTTACAACAGTAAACGACGATAAGCCTGATGTTGCACTTCGCCGAGTGCCATTCGACCAGCTAACACCAATATACCCTAATTCTCGTATGCACCTTGAATACAAGCAAAATAATTATGCAATGAGGCTTATTGACCTTATTGCGCCTATTGGAAAAGGTCAACGTGGGATTATCGTTTCGCCACCTAAGGCAGGTAAAACAACCCTTTTAAAGCAGGTTGCAAACAGTATTGAGCATAACCACCCAGATGTTACACTTATTGTTTTGCTTATTGACGAGCGCCCAGAAGAGGTTACAGATATGAGGCGTAGCATAAAGGGTGAGGTTATTTACTCTACCTTTGATGAGGAGCCAATGCACCATATTAAGGTTGCTGAAATGGTTTTAGAACGAGCGATGAGATTAGTTGAACATAAAAAAGATGTTGTAATTTTGATGGACAGCATTACTCGCCTTGCAAGGGCATATAATTTAACCATAAACCCAACAGGCAGAACGCTTTCTGGTGGCTTGGACCCCGGCGCACTTCATAAGCCTAAAAAGTTTTTTGGTGCTGCAAGAAATATTGAAAATGGTGGAAGCCTGACCATACTTGCTACTGCATTAGTAGAAACAGGCAGCAGAATGGACGACGTTATTTTTGAGGAGTTTAAAGGAACTGGTAATATGGAGGTTCACCTTGACCGTAAACTGCAAGAGAAACGAATATTCCCAGCCATAGACATAAATAAATCTGGCACAAGAAAAGAGGAATTATTGCTTTCTCAAAAGGAATTAGAGGCAGTTTGGTCTGTTAGGAAGGCTCTTTATAATCAGTCCACAGCCGACGTTACCGAAACGCTTATAAATCGCCTTGTTGCAACAAAAACGAACGACGATTATGTTGAAAGCTTGAATTTAATTTTTAATAAGTAGCAATAATAATACTGGGGGTATGCTTATGAAAAAAATTGCACGATATTTTCTATTTACTGTTCTTATAGTTATAATAACTGCTAATATTATAATATTAAATCCTAAAAATGCTACTGCTGAGGCGCAGGATGTTAAAGTGCCTATTTTGGTGTATCACCACATAATGAATAATTATAATCTTGAAAATGCACTCATAAACATTAGCCCTGATGAATTTCTGCTTCATCTATGGGCATTAAAAAACAATGGCTTCACCACTATAACCTTTAACGATTATTATGATTATGTTCAAGGTGTGAGGTCACTACCCGAAAAGCCGATTATAATTTCATTTGATGATG
>CAYVWT010000011.1:0-31882 GCA_964455565.1 uncultured Clostridiaceae bacterium
GCTTACATTACTTGAATTAACATTTGCACTCGAATAGCCCTCTGCCCTGCCAAGCATAGCATAAATCGAATCAATATATCCACTAAGTCGCCCCTCAGACGTTTTGAACATATCCTCAATTTGGGTTGAAAAAATTTGAGATGTCTTCAAAAGAGTATCCTTAATTTTATTCCCTGCATTTATCGTGTTTAATGTGCTTTGGTTTGCAATCTGCTCAGACGTTTCAAGCATAGCATTTTTTGTGCGTTCAAGTTCCGCTTTTGAGCTTTCAAATTGCACCTTTGCCCTGTCAAGCTTGCTTTGAAGATCGTCTTTTTCCTGTTGCTTTTGAACATCACGGTCGTCACTAACCTGAGCTGAATACAAGCTACTAATCTTATCTTGTATTTGCTTTAATTTATCCTGCCCCTCCCCAGTGACAGCATTTTTATAATAAGCTTTCAAGCGCTCAAGGTCTGCAAGCTCTGCACTCCGTTTACTGCTCTGCTCCCTACGGTCAATCTCTGCATACTTTTCATCAATAGCAGAAAGCTCGCTCTGATACAGCTCCCTCTGGTTATTATAATCAACCTCTAACTTTTTCGCCGCCGCATTTATATAGTCATTTACCTGCTTATCCAAATACTCCTTAGAAACCTTATAACGCTTATCCTCAAGGTCAGCAATGTAATTATACGTTTCAACCCAGCGCTTATTCATCTCCTGCCACCCAAGCTCAACTCCGTTTAAAGTGCCACTTTCAATTTTGCTAAGCAGCTGTTTTTCAGCCTCAATCCTTCTATTATAATCGGCAGCCTGACGTGTCAAATCCCCACCATCACGCAAATTTTGGCTTTGCATCCACCTGCTAGAATCAGCCCTGCGCTCACCTGTGCTACTATCTGCCTCGCCAAGCAAAGCATCTCTAATTTTAAGTGCAGCCTCATATTTAATATTAATATCATCAAACCCATCATACACACGCTTCCAAGCCTGTGCAATTTCCTGTGCAGAAAGCTTGCCAAGTGTGGTTTGGTCATCAATCCATTTTTTAGAGCTTTCATACATCTTTTTATGGTAATTTTCCTCTGCAGCGCCAACATTTTGCCAGCCATAAATTTTTTCGTCAGTAAGCTCCTTCCAAAGCTGTGCCTCTTCCTCGATACTAAGCATACCAAGCTTGCTTTGGTGTTCAATCTCTTTCGCCCTTGCCGAAAACGATTTATTTTCCCACATCTCATACGAACGTTCCCATAATATTAAGTAGTCATACAAACCAGCCATAACCTGCTTCGCCTTTTCTAATCCATCAATCGCCCTGTTAGTTGCAGAACTAATCTCATCAATGCCACCAACAATACTGCCCTGCCCAACTTGAATGTTAGACATAAAATTCCCCCTCCTTTTTAAAAAAATTCATCAACCGAAACCTGTTCTGTGCTATTCACCTCACCAAATTCCAGTTCAATACGCTTTGTAATAATCTCATTTATTTCATCAATATAATAATCCTGCATAAGCTCACGCTTGCTAATACCAATACGCAAACAAATCGCAATAACATCTTGAAGCCAATCATCTACCGAAGTGCGCTCACTGCTCCCCTCACCTGACGAATAAAATTTGCTATGTCATTTGCCTGCCAAAAAGCAGATAGCACATCAGCAAGCTCGCAAGGTGTCATTTCATTACGAATTTTATTAACATCAACCTCTAAAATAACGCTAACAAAGCCCAAAAATTCATCAGGTATAACTGAAACTGCCCGTGCAATAAGCGTCAACATTCCATTTGCATCAATGTTTTTCAGTCTCAAAATGCCCTCATCAGGGCTAAGCCCAGGCAACAGCCTGCTAAGCACATTAATCGGCAAATCCTTAACACTTTCAAAGGCAGTAAGATATGCCCCAATAGGCAATTTTTTTATATTAATACCATGCACAACCCTTTGCGCAGGCAATGATTTTCTAATTCCACTCATCAAAATCCTCCTTAAATATATGTGCAAGGCTTTTAAAAAAAGCCTTGCACAATAACATCTTATACTATTGGCAATGAAGCAATAGTGTTAAGCCAAGAAATATCCGTTGTAGCACCATCTTTTTTCGTAAATATCGCCTTATCAAATTTACGTTCCATAAATACGCCCTCAATCTTAACAGGCACAACATTGCCACTTCCACCCTTTGTCTTATGCTCAAAGCTAACCTTCAAGCATTTTGCGCTATACACCTTTGTAAGCTCCTTTGTGTCGCTATCTGCAATAGACGAAAAGCTAAGCGCAATCTCTGGCGCCTCACTAACAGATTTAAAAACGTATTCCTTTGTGGTAGAGTTATATTCTCCACCCTCAAAATACACCCTCTGCTCGTGGGTTAAGCCTGCAAGCTGAAGCGTAAATTTACTACCCTTCCAGTCAGCACCAGTGTCATAAAGCCCATCGTCAGCATAAATTTTCCACTCATCAATTTCCTTTTGCGAAGTAAGCTCCTGCGCACCGCTAATGCTAATTTTAGCACCAACTGTGTAACCGTCAATGTCATTTTTCGTTACTGGAAAAATAGACAAATCAGCAAGCCCTCTAAGTGCCCTCTTTTTAATTACCATTTAATTTTCCTCCTCATCATATACCGTAATGTTAAAAATCCCAAGCCTATGCTTGTGTGTAGGCTCTGGAACGTCCATAACCTTTGTGCAAATAAAGCCCATCTGCCTAAGCAATATGCGAACCCTGTCAAAAATCTTGGTAACGCTCGTCCTTGCATATACATCAATTTGAATAGTAACCGTCCGAGCAATACAAACATCATCTGCAAAAACAGCATCGCCACCATCTTTTTCTAAAAACACCACCGCAGGAAGCGTGTCCCAGCTACTCGGAGTATTAGAAAAGATGCAAGGGATATTCCCTCGCATCTTATCAGCTGACTTTATCTTCCCAACAAGCGAAACAAGCTCACTATCTGCGGTTAATGTACTAAGTAGCTTTTGTTTCATAAACCCTCCTAATAGCTTACAGTTTGCACAATCGTGCGAGAATTCTTCCCACCAACCACGGTGTTAAGGTGAAGCACCCGAACCTTGCCATAATCAGCAATATGAATAATTGGGTAATCACTCCCCAAATATCGAACCACATTACCAACCAAAATAGCAGGGTGCTTATCCTTACAAAAAAACCTATGCGAAACATTTTCGTCAAAGCCAAAATCCTTCGAGGCAAGCTCGCTATTAACAGGAATTAAAATTCCTCTAATAGTACCAACCTCGGTGGTGGTCTTAAAAACATTTCCCTCATCATCAATTTGAGGGGTATATTCCAAAAGCGAAACAATTATTTTTTTCATTAAAACCTCACCCTTTTGTACTTATCGATAACAACTCTAACGTCTGTCGGCAGGTCATCATAATCCATTTTAAGTGGGCCTATAGTCTCATTTTTAAGACCCTCACTTCCAAGCTTATTATACTTAACCACAGCCAAATCCTCAATTGCGCAATTAAGCTCATCAGAAAGTGGCAAAAGCTCGAGCGTATCATCAACCTCAAAAATGTTGCAAAGGCACCTCACAAACATTTCGCATTTTCTAATTACAAGTGCTAAAAGCTCATCCCGACCAGTATCATCAATAGAAAGTAATAGCTTAACCCTACTTAGTTGTTCATTCAATCGAATTCACTCCCTACGCCTTAGCAATAACTTTTATCGCCTTGCTATCATCAGCAAGATACGCCGCATAATGCTTATCCACCGTAGCAACAGTAGTCTTGTTAACTATATTCCTATCAGTTTCAACATTAGTATCACGCTTCAAGAAAATAGCAAGCGCACCTGGTTTTACAATGAAATTATCAATCTTACCAGCCGCAGCAACAATTCTATCAGAAATAACAACCTGACAACCATGAATGCTACCAACAGTACCCTCACTCATAACCTGCATACCCATATCAGAAGGCATAATATAGCTTGCGTCCTTGCGAAGTGCAGCAAGCTGAGTAGGTGCAATAAGTAAAACCTTGTCACCACCAACCTCTTGCCCAAATTTAACTAATGCATCAGCAACAAGTGAAGCGCTAAGCGTTACAGTTCCGTCACCATAAGTCATACCTGCGCCAATGCCGCTAAGCGCTGTGCGACAATCACTATCAACCTTTTGTGCAACTGCACGGCGAAGCTGGCCTGCACCAGTGCCAATAGGGTCACCATAGCCACTCATAGCCGCCTCATCAGTAATTTCAATACCCTTAGCCGCCTTTTTCACAGTAACATTAACAGATGTCGCAGTTAACTGCTCAACAGGAATTGCAACGCCCTCTGCCACGTCAACAGCATCACCAATATACGCATATTTTGGAAGCTTTATTGTATCCCCTGGGTGCCCTGCAAGCGAGGTATCAACCGTCGCAAGTGGGGCAAATTTAATTTCACCCTCCAAATTTGTGTTAATAAGCCCTGATAAAATTTCACTATTTACTAAATTTGCTATCTTTGTAACTGCCATAATAATTTTCCTCCTTTTTTAATTTTGTGCTAAATTTTCATACAGCTCTGGATTATTGTTATAAAGCTCTAATCTATCTCTATAACCCATTTTTGCAAATTGTTCCTTCGAAACGCCACTTGGCGCTCCACCCCCAATAATAGGAGTCCTGCCACTTAGTGTGTCATCGCCAAAAAGATATGGCTTTTGCTTTTGAATCTGCTTAATTTGCTCATCAAGCCCAACAGTTAAGCCATCATCAGAAATGGTAACAGAGTCCACATCAATAAGCATCTTAACAACATCAAGGTCTTTAATTTTGAGCTCACTTGAAAGAGCTTTCATTGCAGAATTTATAGCAATGCTCCTCACCTTTCCTTCAAAATCAACATTTCCCTGCTCTGTAAGCTGTCTTTTCGCCTCAATAACCTCATTATACTTTTCCTTAGGTATAAAGCTTTTAGGCAATTCTGCGCAAATTTTGTTTGCAATTTCCTCGGCGTTTTCCACACCGTCCAAAATTTTGTTTAACCATTCCATAATAATTTAACCTCCATAGATTTTTTATACTGCCTCTCGCAGTTGGGAGTGTCTTTTGTTCTTTATGCCCTGCAAAACCTTTAAAAAAGGGCGAAAATTTATTTTACGTTTTTTATCTCAAAATCAACATCCTCTGTCCATGGGTGATGGGCAATAATGGTTTCATCGCTAATAATTCCCTTGCTACCCTGTGCAATTTGTGAAAGCTCAAGCTCATTTGCAATAAGCCTCCTGCTAAACACCACAGCAACGGTTGAAGGCTCAAATTTCCCACCACCTGTCATAGCAATATACTCACACAAAAACCAAAGCACTTCCTTAATCGCTACAACAAATTTTCTCTCGGTAATCCCTGCCTTCATATCAAGCAAGGAATATAAAAATTTAAGGGCAACACCACTCACCGTGTTCCCAAACTTGTCGCACTTCACGTTAATCCCCTGACCGAAAGTAAAAATATTTTCCTCTAATCTGTTAAGCATCTCACGTTTTGCCTCAATAGGAATAGAAATTTCCAGCTTATCAACACCACTACCATCACCGGAAGCAACCTTAATAACCTTGTAGTAACGCAGGTTCTCGGAAAACTCACGTAAATCCGTCCCCTCATAACCTTTAAGAACTGTAACCACCTCCTGAACCTCCGCAAGGTTATTAGAAAGGTCGGAAACGCAAAGGTCATAATCATCAACCAAATTTTTATAAAGCTTCAAATCATTAAGCATTTCCTCGTTATTCTTAAAAGGAACAAAAGGCACCCTGCCCCAACCAAATCCAGCCCCATTTTGGTAAAAATGGCAGTCCTCCTTAACGAAATCCACCCTACCAGAGCTATCCCTAACAAAATGCTTAACACTGTTTTCGTTCCACCATTCCACCAAAAGCTCACTTCCACCAACTGCTCTTGAAACCTCATAATACCTTATTAACCCCACTAATTTCTTTTGCAGGCTTGTATCCCAAATCGGAATAACCTGCTCGGCAGGAATAATCGCAAAATCAAAGTTGCCACCCTCGCTAATAAAAAGCTGAAGCCACTCTACACCCTTGTTTGACGCTCCCTTTGAAAGCTCACAAAGAACATCATCAAACCTTTCCCCCAACCCTTTATTAATAATAGCAGTTAACTCCACATCATCAGCGATAAATTTAACTGGTCTGCCTAATAAATATGAAGTCTTTTGGTCCACAAGTAGCTTGTGCCAGTTATGGTTGAGCCTCCTATTTTGCTTTGTTTCGTCCTCAATCTTCACGCCACCATCAAAACGATAAGCCTTTCTGCGTAAAATATCGTTTTCATTGTTGTAATAGCGAACCCCCTCAATCATAGCAAGGTTGTTGTGGCTCATAATCAAATCCGCCACAATTTTCTCGTCACTAACCCCACCTGCATTAACCATCTCATTTACAAATTCCGTAAACATTAACACCCTCCTTATTTTAAAAACCTAATACCCTCATCTCTCAAATTCCCTGATATAGCATATCGAAGCGCAGCAATCGCATCATCAAAAACGTCAACAGGCGTGTCAGTAAGCTCACCGTTATTATCGGTTCGCCACCTCCACGCCTGCAATTCCTTTATCAAATTATCACAATTTGGTGCAATGAAAATTTTTCGTTGCTTCAAATAATCAATCTGCGCCATAACGCTTCCAGCCCCCTTTTTAGCAGGAATTGCATTATACCCAGCCCTACGCCACATTTTAATCCTATCTGGCTCTGCGCTGTCACAAATCATCAAAATATTTTTTTCAAACCTACCCTCTGCAAGGGAAATAAGCTCCGAGGTATCCTTTGCATACTGGTAAAGCTCATCACAAACATACACCTGCCCATCACGAAATCCCACCAAAATAATAGCATTAGCATGGTTAAAACCAAAATCCTGCCCAATAACCATACTGTCAAAATCCTTTGCAAAATCACAAACAGTAAAATTAGTAAGAATAAGCCCCTCCTGCGCCCCCCACTCACCAAGCGCATACACACGGTAACCCTCAGGGTCAAACTTTTTTCGCATTTCCATTCGTTTGTGAAAAGCCTCATCAATAAAATCATTATCCAAATACGTCGAATGATGAGTATAAACACCGTCACTTGCCACATCAAAATATCTTCGCTTTATCCAATGCCTCGAACTAACAGGGTTAAATGTCAAAGTAATTTGATAATACAAATTATCATTATCCAAATTCCCTCTAAGCCTGTCATCCAAAATTTCAACGTCATTTTCGCCAAGCTCGGTCGCCTCCTCAATCCAAATCCAAGTCAGCTTTCCCTGTGGAAAATTTATAGATTTAACCTTTTCACGTTGCCTCAAATCGTTAAAACCGCAAAAAATAATACGGTTACCGTTAATTCGGCACCGCATTTCCATAGAACTCTCTTTAATTTCCCAAACATTACTTAGCTGTTTGTTGCAAATTCTTGCAGCCGCAGATGTAAGCTCTGCAAATGTGCTGTTCCTGTTACTTTGCTCAACCTTTCTAACAACAAGCAGGTTTGCGCCACGGTTAACAGGGTTCATAAGCTTAATAATAAAATCCTGTGCAACATTAACACTTTTTCCACTACCAGCACCACCCATAAGTATGCGATACCGCATTTTGCACTCATTAGCAGCCTTAAAGCATTTGTTAAACCGAACTGTTACATTTTCCGACATAGTCCACCACCACTCTAATGTCACCGTCAGTTACACTATCACTTAATGCAAATAAGCTGTAATGTTTACCAAGAAGCTCTGCTGCCTTTAAACGCTCAGACACCTTAACACCCTCCTCGCCAACATCACCACGAGCAATCTGCGATAAAATTTCAACAACCTCATTCTCGTCCACTACTTTTTTCTTCTCATCTGCTCACAACCTTTCTATGCTAATTACTTTAACATAGAACTGTGTATTAATAAAGAGCATAATTTGTGCAAAATCTATGGCAAATACTTATAAACTAAAATAAAATGCGAGATAGCGCCAAGAAGCACAAAAATATGAAACAGCTCATGAAAACCGAACTTCTTAGAAAAATTAGGCTTTTTCATACCATAAATAACTCCGCCAATAGTGTAAAAAATTCCACCTACCACAAGGAGAAATAACCCTTCAGGGGACAAACAATTTGAAAGCTCATTTAACCTAAAAATAATTGACCATCCCATAAGAATATATATAAGGGTAGAAGTTTTTCTAAACTTACCGGTTAAAAACACCTTTAAAAGTATGCCAATTAAAGCACAAATCCAAATACCCCAAATCTGATAATAATATCCATCCAAAAATGAAACAACAATAGGCGTATACGTTCCAGCTATAAGCACATAAATCATACAATGGTCAACAATTTTGCAAACACGAATAAGCTTTTCAGGTCCAGTAACCAAATGATATGTAGCACTCGCAGAAAAAAGCAAAGTCATACTAACCCCAAAAATAAGAAAGCTAATAAACTTATTAAAATCCCCATACGCACTTATCAAAAGAACAACAGTCCCAACAGCGGAAAAAATAGCTCCAAACAAATGAGTAAGTCCACTAATACTATCTCTAAATATAACCTTAATATCGTCCACCCCCATATTATAATGATTATAACATAGTTTTCCATCTCATACAATAATGTAAATTTATTAATTAGAATTTAGCACACAATAAATGGAAATACATATTATAATAATGAAAACTGTATATTACAGTACTACTTAAAATAGGAGGATATAATTATGAGTGAGAATCATGACGGATGTGGAAGGCAGTTATCAAGCTTTAGAGATGGAGTTTGTATCCACACAGACCAAGTTTACGACAGCTGTAGAGAGAAAGATTGCATAGAGGATATACAAGTTATCCTAACTCGTTGTGGCCAAGAAATAATTGACGATGCAATAAATGTTAAAGTTAAAAGTGCAGAGGTTATTTGGGTGTTTACCGATCTTGAACCTGTTCCTTTTAACCGTGGTTTCTTTACCGTAGATATAAAGTACTTCTTCCGTGTAACACTTGAAGTTTTCCGTGGCGTTAGCAGGCCCACCGAGGTTGAAGGATTAGCAACATTCGATAAAAAAGTTATATTGTTTGGCTCAGAGGGTAATTCAAAGGTGTTTTCATCTAAGTTTAACCCAGGGGGACAAATGCCTCATATGTGGCAAAAAAACAATCTACCAAAAGCAATAGTAGAAGTTGTTGACCCTATCGCACTAACTGCAAAATTAGTTGACACTTGCGATAAACATTGCCATCACCACCACAGTGGTGTATTAGATGTTGCAGGTATTCCAGACAGTATTTGCAAATGCTTCAATGATGACCTTGTTCTTGGTGAAGCGGATAGAAATGTATTTGTTACTCTTGGTTTGTTTACAATAATCAAAATCGAGAGAAACGTACAGCTTCTTATCCCTGCAATTGACTTCTGCATACCAACAAAAGAATGTCTTGCAGCAACAGAGGATAATCCTTGTGAATTATTTAATTCACTTCGATTCCCAATGGACGAATTTTTCCCACCACAGAAGAGCGAATTTGAGGATATCCAATCGCCTAATGATAATCACCACAAGTGTTAACAAAAAAAGGTTCCACATTCGCTGTGGAACCTTTTTGCTTTACGATCAAATAATTAGAAATTTCTAAATCTATTATATCTATCTTCAACGATTTTCTCTGCACTATAGCTTGCATATTCATTTAACTTTTCGATAAATAAATCCTTTATAGAATTAGCACACGATTTTCCATCTTGTTGCGCACCGTCTTGTGGCTCATCAATAATTTTTTCTATAATATTTAGTCCCTTTAAGTCCTCAGCAGTAATCTTCATTACCTCTGCTGCCTCGGATGCACGAGTGGAATCCTTCCATAAAATACTCGCAAACCCTTCTGGGGAAAGAATTGAATATACAGAATTTTTCAGCATATAAACTTCATTGGCAACTGCAAGAGCTAACGCACCACCGCTTCCGCCCTCGCCAATAACTATTGAAAAAACAGGAACTTTAAGCATCATCATTTCTTGCAAATTTTTAGCTATTGCCTCGCCCTGACCTCGCTCCTCTGCACCAATACCACAAAATGCACCCTGTGTATCAACAAAACAAATAATCGGCCTGTTAAATTTTTCAGCCTGTTTCATAAGCCGAAGTGCCTTACGAAAGCCCTCAGGGTTTGTTGAGCCAAAATTTCTAAAAATCTTTTCTTTCATTGTACTGCCTTTTTCCTGCCCAATTACAGTAACAGGAATTCCAGCAATTGTAGCAATTCCACCTATAATTGCGCTATCATCACGGAAGTTCCTATCGCCATGAAATTCTATAAAATCATCAAAAATAGTTTTAATATAAAATTCTGCTGTTGGTCTATCCGTTCTGCGTGAAAGTTGAACCTTATCCCATGCATTAGACATTATGTTTACCTCCAGCATGAATTTTTAGTATAGTAGATAATGTATCTTTAAGGTTTTTCCTATCAACAACACTATCCACAAAGCCATGCTCAAGTAAAAACTCGGCAGTTTGAAAGCCCTCTGGAAGCTTTTGCTGAATAGTTTGTTCAATAACTCTTTGCCCTGCAAACCCAATTAACGCACCCTTTTCAGCAAGTATAATATCACCAAGCATAGCAAAGCTTGCGGTAACTCCACCGGTTGTAGGGTCGGTCAGCACGGTTACATATAAAAGCCCAGCATTAGATAATTTCGCAAGTGCGCCACTAACCTTTGCCATTTGCATAAGGGAAATTATTCCCTCCTGCATTCTTGCGCCACCAGACGCAGTAAAAATAATAAAAGGCAGTTTATTCGCAATTGCATTTTCTATTGCAAGTGTAATTTTTTCGCCAACAATTCTGCCCATACTACCCATCATAAAGCTACTATCCATTATACAAATAACTGATTTATTGCCACTAATTTCGCAGGTTCCAGTAACAACTGCTTCTTCTATTCCAGAGTCCTTAGCATATTTTGCACGTTTTTCATCATACCCAGGAAAAGATAATGGGTTTTCGTTGACAAGGTTAGCTTCAAATTCAACAAAGCTACCCTCATCACAGGTAATTTCAATACGTTCCTTTGCTGTTAAGCGAAAGTGATTGCCACAATCAGGGCAGGAATTAAGCCCCTGCTCGATATCCTTTTTATATACAGCCTTTTTGCACTTTGGACAGCGCTGAAACATACCGTCTGGCACAGTTGCCACACTTTCCATAGTTACGTTTGGAATAGATGCATATTTGTTTTTCTTTTTAAAAATATCTTGAATTGTCAACCTATATCACCAACTTTTCATCGATAAATGATGTATCTACCTGCCCTGCAATAAATTCAGGGTTATTCAATATTTCCATTTGGAATTCGATATTTGTTTCAACACCCTCAACAGATAATTCATGAAGTGCACTTTTCATTCTTGCAATAGCTTCATCACGAGTATTAGCGTGAACTATCATTTTACCAAGCATTGAATCATAATGTGGAGGGATTTTGTACCCTTGATAAAGGGCGCTGTCAAAACGAACGCCAAGCCCACCAGGTATATGAAGATATTCAACAGTACCACCAGTTGGTCTAAAATTATTCTTTGGGCTTTCAGCGTTAATTCTACATTCAATACTGCAACCATTTTGCTTTATGTCCTTTTGCGTAAACGAAAGCTTTTCGCCAACTGCAATTAAAATTTGTTCTTTAATTAAATCCAGCCCTGTAATCATTTCAGTAACAGGGTGTTCAACTTGAATACGAGTGTTCATTTCCATAAAATAAAAATTGCTATTTCTATCAAGTAAGAATTCCACCGTACCAGTATTTTTATACCCAACAGCCTTAGCGGCGCGAACAGCTGCATCACCCATTTGTTTTCTTAGCTGTGGAGTTAGGGCAACCGAAGGAGCTTCCTCTAACACCTTTTGTTTACGTCTTTGCAAGGAACAATCACGCTCACCAAGATGCACAACATTGCCAAAATTATCTCCAAGAATTTGAAACTCAATATGGCGTGTATGGGTTAAGAACTTTTCTAAATAAAGCTCATCATCACCAAAACAAGCATCTGCCTCTGCCTTTGCCTCAAAATATGCCGACGAAAGACCGCTTGCATCATTTACAATTCTAATACCACGTCCACCGCCACCTGCCGAGGCTTTAAGCAAAACAGGGTAGCCCATTTCCTCTGCAAGAGCTAATGCCTGCTCCTCACTTTCTAGTGCACCGTCAGAGCCTGGAATAGTCGGAACGCCATTATCCATCATAGTCTTTTTTGCAACAGCCTTGTTTCCAAGCATATCAATGCTACGGCTATCAGGGCCGATAAACTTTATATTACATTCCTTGCACATTTGTGCAAATTGCGAATTTTCAGATAAAAACCCAAAGCCAGGGTGAATAGCATTCGCCCCAGTAAGTATTGCCGCATTTAAAATATTTGGCATATTAAGATAGCTGTCCTTTGACGCCGCCGAGCCAATACAAATTGATTCATCTGCTAAAATTGTATGCAGGGCTTCTTTATCAGCCTCTGAATACACTGCAACAGTACGAATATTCATTTCTCGACAGGTACGAATAATGCGAACTGCAATTTCGCCTCTGTTAGCTATTAAAATTTTCTCAAACATATGGTCACCTCTCGATTATAAACATTAATTCTGCCTCGCAAACCCTTTGTCCATCAACTGTTGCCTTTGCCATACCAATTCCTGCAACACCTTTAAGCCTGGTAAGTTCAACCTCTAATTTAAGTGTATCACCAGGAACTACCATTCGCCTAAATTTTGCATTATTTATTCCACCAAAAAAAGCTATTTTACCCTTATATTCTGGCATTGACAAAATTGCTACTGCACCAACCTGTGCTAGAGCCTCAACAATAAGTACACCAGGCATAACTGGCTTTTCAGGGAAATGCCCGCCAAAAAATGCTTCGTTTATAGTTAAATTTTTATATCCAGTAGCAGATTTCCCTGGTGTAAGCTCCTCAATTCTATCCACTAATAAAAACGGATACCTATGTGGAATAATTTTTTGAATTTCTGTTACGTCTAACATATCTTCACTCCCTACTATTTAAGCTTAATAAGTGGTTGACCATATTCTACCAAGTCACCATCGGCAGCCATTAGTTCAACAAATTCACCGTCAAACTCACTTTCAATAGTGTTCATAAGCTTCATAGCCTCAACTGCGCAAACTACCATACCCTTTGTTACTTTATCCCCAGCATTTATTGCATCCTTGCCCACTTTTTCTGCTGTGTGAAACGTACCAACGATAGGGGATTTAATGTATTTGTAGTTTGTTGTGTCCTCGATTGGTGCTTCTGTAACTTCCTCCACCTCAGAAACAGCTTGTGCAACAGTTGGCACAGCTCTAACAACTGTTCCAGTCTGATTTTCAAGACGAACACGAATTTCCTTATCCTCCACCTCAAGTGACGCAAGTGAGGATTTATTTACCATTTCAATTAAATCTTTTACTAATTTTAAATCCATAATAGCCTCCTGTAAATAATATTAGTCTTCCCATTTTTTAAATAATAAAGTACCGTTATGTCCACCAAAACCAAGTGAATTCGACATAGCATAATTAACCTTTACATTCCTACCAACGTTTGGAACATAGTCCAAATCAAGCTCCTCATCTGGAACCTTATAATGAATTGTTGCAGGAATATAATCTTCAATTAAAGCCTTAACACATACGGCAGCCTCAATACCACCAGCAGCGCCCAACAAATGCCCTGTCATTGCCTTTGTAGAGCTAATTGGCACGTTGTAAGCAGCATCACCAAATACATTTTTAATTGCCCTTGTTTCAAACAAATCATTAGCAGGTGTGCTTGTTCCGTGTGCATTTATATATGAAACTTCGCTTGGGTTTATATTTGCATTTGCAATTGCGAATTGCATAGCCCTCGTTGCACCAGCACCCTCTGGGTCTGGAGATGTTATATGATAAGCGTCACAGGTTGCGCCGTAGCCAACCACCTCAGCTAAAATTTTCGCACCTCTTTTTTGTGCGTGTGAAAGAGTTTCAAGAATAAATATTCCTGCGCCCTCACCCATAACAAAGCCATCTCTTTCCTTATCAAAAGGAATTGACGAACGTTCCTTATCATTTTTAAGTGAAAGTGCTGTAATATTTGTAAAGCCTGCAACAGAAAGTGGAGTTATAGGTGCCTCGCACCCTCCTGCAAAAATTGCATCCGCCTCACCACGTTGCAATACTCTAAAAGCCTCACCAATTGCGTGAGTACCTGTTGCACACGCAGTTGTAAGCGAAGTACAAATTCCCCTTGCACCGTAACGAATTGCAATATTACCAGCCGCAATATTTCCAATAATCATAGGTACAAGAAGTGGAGAAACCCTGTCTGGTCCTTTTTCCATAAGCTTTAAAACTTCCTTTTCGGTAGTCATAAGCCCACCAACACCAGAGCCAACAATTACGCCAAGGCGCTCTGTGTCGATGTTTTTTCCAACCTCAAGCCCACTTTCCTCAATCGCTTCCTTTGCCGCCGCCATACCGAATTGACAAAAACGGTCCATACGTCTTGCCTCTTTTTTGTCAATATAATTCTCTGGTACAAAGCCCTTTGCCTCTGCCGCAATCTTTACCTTATACGCAGTTGTATCGATTAGTGTTATATCATCAATACCACATTTATTACTCTTTATTCCTTGCCAAAATTCCTCTGTGCTAAGTCCAATTGGGCTAATAACACCCATTCCCGTTACGACAACTCTCTCACTCATATTGAAAGACCTCCATCAATTGAAATAACCTGCCCAGTTATATAATCTGCATCTTTTGATGCTAAAAATCCAACTAAATTTGCTACGTCCTCTACCTTACCAAATCTTTTTAGTGACACACGCCCAAGCATCATATCCTTTGCTGTGTCTGGCATAGCCTCTGTCATATCTGTTTCTATAAATCCAGGTGCAACAGCGTTTACCGTAATGCCCTTGCCACCTAATTCCTTTGCGATAGACTTCGTAAGCCCAATAAGACCTGCTTTAGATGCCGCATAATTAGCCTGCCCAGCATTGCCACTTATTCCAACAACAGATGTTATATTTATAATTTTACCACTTTTTTGTTTTAAGAAAAGCTTTGAAACGGCACGGCAACATAAAAATGCACCCTTTAAATTTGTGTCAATAACATCATCAAAATCCTGCAAGCTCATACGCATTATAAGCCCATCTTTTGTTATGCCTGCATTATTAACAAGAACATCAACCCTGCCGAATTTTTCCACAGCACTGTCAATAAGGCTTGCTACATCTGCCTCAACCGAAATATCGCCCTTTACAAATAAAACATTTGCGCCGAGGTTTGCAAGCTCCTGCTTTAATTCGTCTGGCACATTGCTACGATAGTTTAAAACAATATCATAACCTAATTGTGCAAATTTTATAGCAATTCCTTTTCCAATTCCCTTAGCGCCACCTGTTATAATTGCTACCACTTTTCCACCTCCGTAAGCATTTCATCGAGTGTTGCTTTATCTTGAACATAAAATGTTTTTACACTATTATCAATTTTTTTAATAAGCCCACAAAGTGTCTTCCCTGCGCCAACCTCTATAAATGTGTCAACACCATCTGCTATAAGCCTACGAATTATATCCTCCCACAAAACTGGTGATTTAACCTGATTTGCAATAAGCTCGGTTAAATTATCTGTATAATAATCAGCAGTCACGTTTGACATAATAGGAATTTTTGGTGCGCTTAAAGATAAGCTATGTAATTCATTCTTAATTTTAACAGAAACATCTTGCATATATGTGCTATGAAAAGGACCACTAACAGAAAGTTGGATTACCTTAACACGTTTTTCCTTTAAAAATTCAGTTGCCTTTTGCAATTGGTCATTCATTCCTGCAATAACAACCTGCCCTGGCGCATTATAATTTACTGCCTGTGCCCCAGAAAAAGCTACTGCATCTTTTAGGGTTTGCTCATCACTCCCAAGCACTGCTGCCATACCTCCGCCAGTTGGAACAGCCTCTTCCATCCACCTGCCACGCTTAACAACAAGCGCAAGGCAGTCCTCAAAGCTAATTACCTCTGCCGCAACAAGTGCAGCATATTCACCTAAGCTAAACCCAGCAACAACATCAACCTTTACATTGTTGCTTTTTAATGCCTCCCACCCTGCAACGCTTGCAGTAAAAAGTGCTGGCTGTGTATATTTTGTCTTGGTTAGTAATTCCTTTGGCCCATTAAAGCACCAATCCTTAACCTCACCTGAAGCATCAAATATTTTTTTGCTCTCTGGGTATGAATTATATAATTCTTGCCCCATTCCAACAAATTGCGAACCTTGACCAGAAAATACTACTGCTGTACTCATATCTTCAATACCTCATTAGCATGTGTTATCATATCTTTAATAATATCTGCGGCAGATTGTTCCTTAGCAACAAGCCCTGCAATTTGCCCAGCCATAACAGAGCCTTCATGAATATCACCATCTACAACAGCACGCCTTAAACCACCAACACAAAGCTTTTCAATTTCCTCAATTGGTGCCATTTCTTTTTCAAGAGCTTGAACACGCCTTGCCATTTTATTTTTAAGCACACGAACAGGGTGACCAGTCGAGCGACCACTCACCATTGTTTCTATATCTCTTGCCTTAATAACCATTTGCTTATAATCAGGGTGCACATTACACTCAGTTGCAACTAAAAAGCGTGTTCCAACTTGAACACCCTCTGCGCCAAGCATAAAAGCAGCAGCAATACCTCTGCCATCTGCAATACCGCCTGCTGCAATAACAGGAATGTTAACCGCATCAGCCACCTGTGGTACAAGGCACATGGTTGTAAGCTCGCCAATATGTCCGCCCGCCTCACAGCCCTCTGCGATAACAGCATCCGCTCCGGCTTTCTCCATACGAACTGCAAGCGCAACAGAAGGAACAACAGGAATAACAATAATGTTGTTTTCCTTCCACATAGGAATATATGTAGATGGGTTTCCAGCACCAGTCGTTACAACATTAACCTTTTCTTCACATATTACCTTTGCTATCTCGGCAGCAAAAGGGCTGAGAAGCATAACATTAACACCAAAAGGTTTATCCGTCATAGCCTTAACCTTCCGTATTTCACCTCTAACCCATTCAGCAGGTGCGCCCCCTGCGCCAATTAGCCCAAGACCTCCACCCATACTAACGGCTGCCGCAAGGTCGCCATCTGCAACCCACGCCATACCGCCTTGAATTATTGGATATTCAATGCCAAGTAACTTTGTAATTTTAGTTTGCACGCTTATCACCTCATATATTTTCAATATTATCAAAATTCTATTATAACAGCGCCAGCTGTAAGACCACCACCGAAAGCAACAAGAACAACCTTATCACCAGGCTTAACTTCCCTTTGCCTTCTTAGCTCGTCAAGTGCAAGAGGTACGCTTGCAGAGGACGTATTGCCATATTTATTTACATTTACAAAGAATTTATCCTCTGGAATTCGAAGCTTAGTAACAGCATGGTCAATAATTCTTTTGTTAGCTTGATGTGGCACAATATATGCTATATCGTCTTTTGTTAAATTTGCTTTTGCAATTACCTTTTCCACACACTCTACCATAACATTTGTTGCAAATTTAAAAACATGTGGCCCACTCATATGCATAGCTTGGTCAACTTCTATTTTTTCCTCTAACGGAAACATTGAAGATGGATTTTTAATAGTTAAATAACCATTTTTATCTGGAATAGATTTAAAGGTTGTAGCAAGAATTCCACCTTTTTCTGTACTACGCAAAATTGCCGCCCCAGCTGCATCACCAAATAAGACGCAGGTGTTACGGTCATTCCAATTTATAAGCCTTGATAATTTTTCACTACCAATAACAAGTGCAGTTTGATACACTCCAGAGCTTAGCATCTTTTCAGCAACTTCAACCCCATAAACAAAGCCTGAGCACGCAGCATTAACATCAAATGCCATTGCATTATCAGCGCCTAATTCACCCTGCACTACACAAGCAACAGAAGGAATCCTGCTCTCTGATGATATAGTTGCAACTATAATTAAATCAATCTCACTTGCAATAATTCCAGCGTCCTCTATGGCACGCTTTGAGGCACTAATCGCCATATCTGTAAGGGTTACTCCAAGTGCAATATGTCTTTCCTGTATGCCTGTTCGCTCTACAATCCATTCATTATTTGTATCAACCCACTGTTTAAGGTCGTCATTTACTAAGATATAATCAGGTACATAGCTTCCAGTACCAATAAATGATATAGGCATAATTTCCCCTTTCTTTACTTCACTATTTTGCAATACTTAGCATAAATTCATTTTTGAAAAATCCTTTAAGCTGTTCCAAAGAATGTATAAGTGTTTCTGTTTCAAAATTATTTAACCCTTTAATTGTTTCAAGCACCATTCGTTTGTGGAATTCAAGGTGTCCCATACAAATTATATGCCCTCTTTTAGTTAGCCTAAGGTGAACAAGTCGCCTATCATCACTAAGCCTCAAACGCTCTACATAGCCCTTTTTTTCTAATTTATTTACCGAAATAGTAAGTGTGCTTGTAGTTATTTTAAGTTCAGAGGCAACCTCTGTCATAGTACGTTTTTTCTCAACACCAATTGCAACAAGTGTATGCACCTCGGTTATTGATAAATCACGAATTTTTTCTCTTTGAAGCGTAAGCTGTTCAATTTTTAGTATTTCGTTAAACGTATCAACAAGCAGTTCGTTTAAAACACGTATTGCTTTATCTGTCATTTATACCACCCTTAAATATACTTTGATAATCAAATAATTTGACCGTCAAAATATATCACTAATTTCAAAAATTGTCAATAGTCTTTTTAATGTAGGCTAAATGTGTTTATTCTTGTTTGCAATTTTGTAAGACAACGTCATTAAGCTGTCACTTAAATGAACATTTTCAACTGATACATCCTCTGGCACTAAAATATCTGTGTAACAGAAATTAAGAAGTCCCTTAATGCCTAAATTAACAAGCTGCTGAGCAACCTCTGGCGCAGCCACCTTTGGAACTGCCAAAATTGCAATATCAGGCTTATTTTTATCAACAAATTCTTTGATATTTTCCATTGATAAAATTTCATGATTATTTAAAGATTTACCTATTTTATCTGGGCTTGTATCGAATATACCTATAAGCTTAAAACCCCTGTTTTCAAAAGATTTATAATTGGCAAGAGCATGCCCCAAATACCCCGCTCCAATAATAATAGTCTTTTGCCCGTTATAAAGTCCAAGTATTTCACCAATAGCTTTATATAAGGATTCTACATTATATCCATAGCCCTGCTGACCAAAGCCACCAAAGCAGTTCAAATCTTGACGAATTTGCGAGGCTGTAACGTTCATTCTTTCGCTTAATTCCTTTGATGAAACTCTTAATATATTATTTTTCAATAATTCACCCAAGTATCTATAATATCTGGGTAATCTTTTTATTACTTCGTTAGAAACCTTTTTACTTTCATTATTCAATTTCAACCACTCCTATCCTTGCATTTATTACTAATCATATCCAATTATACAATATATTTTACTATAATACAACTATTTTAGTATTGCCAATTGAATTAGTATACTCTTATATAACTAGAAATTCAATATTTTTGGCAAAAAAAATTGCCTGAAAAATATCAGGCAACCCTTTAATTATTTAGCACAACGCAACTTCAATTGCTTTTGTAAGTATATCTGTATAGCTGTACGAAACTCTTCTTGATGATGAAGGAAGTTCCTCAATTGCATTGTCGAGTTTTACTATGAATATGCTTGGAAACGTTTCTTCGATTACGCCTTGTCTGATTATTGATTTTTTTCTACCCTTTTTAGCGGTTAACTTTATCTTGCTACCAATATGTCTTTGCAAGGCATCCTTAATATTCGTCAGCTCAGCTTTCTCTCCCATTTCTCAAACCACCTCTTCTAAAGTATACATAACAATCCGCATTTTTCTAATTATAACATAAAAAAAAGCTTTTGTAAAGTATAAAATTTTTAATTATAACAAGATTTCAAGCATTTTGCAAGTACTTTTTTTTTACAGTTATATTACTTAGATATTATTAACCAATTATGTAGATAATATACAAGTTTTTTCTTCTCTGTGCTTTGCTCTTTGTGCTTTGCTCTATATTCTCTGCACTCCTATGCATAAATACATTATTTTTGCTAAAAATAACTTTCAAGGAGGGATTACCAATGAAAAAAAATACTTTAAATATATTATGTACAGCTTTTGTGATATTAAGCATTTCGGGTTTATATTTTTCCAAGCAAGCTGAACCTGTTGCAACTTCGAAGGGTAGCTCTTTAAATGCCTCTGATATACAGCTTCTTGCAAGGTGTGTAAACGGCGAGGCAAGGGCAGAGCCATATAAAGGGCAGGTTGCAGTTGCCGCTGTTATTTTAAACAGGATAAATCACCCATCATTCCCAAATTCTTTAAGTGGTGTTATCTACCAGCCAGGTGCATTTACAGCCACGTCTGACGGGCAAATTAATGTACCGATAGACCCAAATTCTACTGTTTTCAAGGCGTGCAAAGAGGCAATGAATGGGTCGGACCCATCTTGTGGGGCTATTTATTATTACAACCCAGCAAAAACAACAAACAAGTGGATATGGTCACGCAAGGTCATAACAACAATTGGCAAGCATAAATTTGCAATTTAAAAGGAGAATTAAGTATGAGCATAAGAGATAAATTACTGGATTTTAAGGATAGACTAACCGACAGACATATGTATAGCATTGTTCTTGTTGTTATAGCAATTATTGCAGGCTTTGGCATTTATGAATACAAGCGCTCGATTGATTTTCGTGGGCAGGTTGAAAATGGGTACCAGCGTGCATTTACCGACCTTGTAGATTATGTAAACAACATTGACACAACCCTTACAAAAGCAATGGTTACCACCAGCCCCAACCAGCTTGCAGTTCTTGCGGCAGATTTATGGAGAGAATCAGCCTTTGCAAAGGCAAATTTAGGTCAGCTACCTATTTCAAACACCGAGCTTGACAATACTGCAAACTTTTTGTCACAGGTGGGCGATTATACCTATTCCCTCTCTAAAAAGTTTGCAAATAACCAACCACTATCGCAAAAAGAAATAAGCCAATTAAACGACCTTAGCAAATATGCGTCCTCACTTAGCACAAGCCTTCAAGATATGGAAGGTCAAATGTATGCAGGCACAATTCGCTTTGGTGAGCTAAGTAACCAAGGCAAAAAATATTTTGGTGACCAAAAAGCAAGCTTGGGAGATGGCTTGCAGGAGGTAGAAAAAGGCTTTTCTGAGTATGCCTCGCTAATATACGACGGTCCATTCTCACAGCATATTCAAAATAAAGAGCCACTTTTAACAAAAGATGCCCCTGCAATAACTGCTGATGACGCAAAACAGCGTGTGATGAATTTTTTAGGTGTGGACAAGGTTCAATCTGTCGAGCTTACAGGTGAAAGCGAGGGCAGAATTCCGACCTATGATTGCAAAGCAATAACTGCCGATAAAAATCGTGAAATTACGGTAAGCGTTACAAAAAATGGTGGCTATATCTTGCTTGTGCTGGATAATAAAAACCCAGACACAGAAACAATGGACGTAAATGCCGCAGCATTAAAGGCAAGAGAATTCCTGCAAGCTCAAGGCTTTACATCTATGAAGGAAAGCTATTATCAGCGTGACGGCAACACAGTCACAATTAACTACGCATATAGCCAAGGCAAATTTACAATGTATACTGATTTAATAAAAGTGAAAATATCGCTTGACAATGGCGAAATGATTGGCTTTGAAGCAAATGGCTATATTACAAATCATAATGCAAACCGCACTCTTCCAACCATAAAAGTAACCGAAGCCGAGGCACGAGCAAAAGTAAAAAAAGAACTAACAGTTACGAATGTGAACCTTGCACAAATTCCACTTGAAACAGGTCAAGAGGTTTACTGCTACGAATTAAAAGGAACTTTTAATGATAAAAACTTTTTAATATATATAAATGTTGAAAATGGAAACGAGGAAAAAATACTTCTACTGCTTGAAAACGAAAATGGAACACTTACAATTTAGATAACATTTGACTGGTGTATTTATAATCAAACTGCACAAAATAATGCTGTAACACAATCTATTTCTTAGGGGTGGATAACGTGAGTGGAACAAGAATGTCTGAAAATTTAAAATACGAAATTGCCAAAGAGCTTGGAGTTTACAACACAGTAAAAACCGAGGGCTGGGGAAGTGTAAGCGCACGAGATTGCGGTAATATAGTAACCAAAGCAATAGAAATTGCAGAACGTAGCTTGCAGAAGTAACAAATAGGAGTCCACCCATTGGGTGGACTTTTGTCAAATAATTCTCTACTAATTTTCTGTTTTAGTCACACTAATTATTTTATATCCAAAAATAGAGGACCCATCTTTTGAAATAATAACTTTCACCTTATATTGAAACTCATTAATATTTTCATCAATTAAAATTACGTCTGCATAAACATTCAAAAAGCTATTATTTTGTTCTATTTTATATACTTTAGGTTTATTTTGAGGATCCCCAGCTGCGTGAGAAAACTCAAAATATCCATTTGTATATTTTAGTCCCAACCCAGTTGGTGGATCAGTACTAATTTCTTTAACACCTAAATAATCATAGGCAACTCCAAAGATTTTTTGTTTACTAAACAAATCACCAGAAATTTTTCCCACTTTATCTGGCTTAACTTTATTTTTGAAAGTTTTATCGTTATTATATAATATATAGATTATTTTACATAAATCATCAGAAGATAAATTATCTACTTTATCGAAAAAACACTCACTTTGTATGGACGATTGAATAAAATCTTCAATTTTCGCAATTTCATCTTTAGATAATTTATTAAAAATATCAACTGGTATACTACTGGGTTTTGGTTCTTTTGGTTCTTTTGGTTCTTTTGGCACATTGTTTTCCTTAGTGCTATCGCTAACCATATTTTTTGAACTACTCGTACCAATACTTGATACATCACCCCTTTTAACAAGAATAACTCCTGTTAGAAATGCTATTATAAATACCGCAATAATGTATATATACATTTTATGTTTCATACTTGCCTCCTTTTCACTTAGAATTATTTGATGTTTTCCTATACCTACCCCTTACACAAAAAGTCCGTCAATTTTGACGGACTTTTTCAACTAATTATTTAATTTCTATCAAACCATAATTGGCATCTTTTCTCTTATAAACTATATTTGGTTTATTTCCATAATCTTTATAAATAAAGAATTGGTGCCCAAGCAAATTCATTTGAAGAACTGCTTCCTCTGTGCTCATTGGCTTTGTGTTGAATTCTTTTCTTTTAACCACGTTAAATTCTTTTTCTTCCTCTACTGGTTCAGAAACTGCACCACCAGTAAAATCTAACGAGCCTGTGCGCAAGCGTCTTTCTAACCTTGTTTTGTGCTTTCTTATTTGACGTTCGATAGCATCTATCGTTTTGTCAATTGTGTTATACATATCACTTGTTATTTCTTCAACTCTATAAATAGTATCTGCCGAATGAATTGTCGCCTCCACCTTTTGACGATCTTTTTCTACTGAAAGGGTTACCCTTGCATCTGCATCCTCACCGAAATACCTATCCATTTTTGCAAATTTCTTTTCGATATGGACTTTTAACCCCTCTGTTAGTTCGATTTTTCTACCTGTGATCGTGATTTTCATAAGCTTATCCCCCTAAGATGAATTTTTATACTAATTTTCGTTTAAAATGCTATGAAAGTTTGTGTGATAATTTTTTGTTAGGCAAGGCGCAGGTTCTCGTCAATGGTTTGTCCATTGGCGATGGTTCTGCAACGAAGCATAGCGAAAAATTAACCACAAAATAAATAGTCATTTTTGCGAAAATTAGTATTATAACTGCGCACTCGCATGGCGTGTTACATGGCAGCTAATATTAACTGCTACTGGCAAACCAGCGATATGCGTAGGATACGTAAGAATGTTTACACCAATTGCTGTTACATCGCCCCCCCAACCCATAGGACCTATGTCTAATGAGTTAATACGAGTTAAAAGCTCCTTTTCAAGCCCTGCGTAATACTCATCACCACTTTCTTTATCAACTGGCAATAGAAGTGCTTTTTTTGCCAAATACGCAGCCTTTTCCATAGTGCCACCAATTCCAACGCCAACTACGATTGGTGGACAAGGGTTTCCTTTTCCACTACTTACTAATTCGACAACGAAGTCCAAAACTCCTTTTTCTCCGTCAGAGGGTTTTAACATTTTTATTCCACTCATATTTTCACTGCCAAAGCCCTTTGGTGCAACGGTAATATTTATCTTATCACCAGCTACAATATTATAATGTATAATTGCAGGAGTATTATCTCCTGTATTAACTCTTTTAAGTGGGTCAGCCACGACGGATTTCCTAAGGTTACCCTTATTATACCCAATTCGCACGCCCTCGTTTATTGCCTCTTCAAGACCTCCGTCAACATACACTTCCTGCCCAATATCAATAAAAACGACTGCCATTCCAGTATCCTGGCATATTGCCATCTGCTCACTTTCTGCTATTTCTGCATTAACAAGTAGCTTTTCCAAAACGTCCTTTGCTCTTGTATTCCGCTCACACCTTGCGCCCTGTTCAAGTGCATTTTTTATATCGCCACTCAAATAATAATTTGCGTCAATACATAACTTTGCAACCATTGCTGTTATTTGTTCTGCCTTAATCTTCCTCATCAAAACCCACCTTGTCACGCAAAATATATAATGGTCTGTTCTTGCTTTCATCATATATTCTACCAATATATTCCCCTATAAGCCCAAGTATTATAAGGGTTATTCCATTAAAAAATAAGTTTATAGCAACGATAGATGCCCAACCAGAAACAGTTTGCTTAAAGCATAAGGTTTGCACGACAACAACAATTAAATATAAAAAGCTAACCAACGCAAAAATAAACCCAACGTATGTAGCAAGCTTTAATGGCTTGTACGAAAATGATGTTATACCGTCCATTGCAAACTTTATCATCTTTTTAAGCGGATATTTCGTTTCCCCTGCAAACCTTTCTTCCCTTATATATTCGACATAGGTTTGCCGAAATCCTACCCAGCTAACTAAGCCACGAACATATCTATTTTTTTCCGGTAACCGTTTAAGCTCATTACACACCTTGCGGTCGATTAAACGAAAATCACCAGTATCAACAGGGAAATCCATATCCGTCATATTTCGCAAAAACCTGTAATACGCCGCCGCTGTCCATTTTTTAAAAAACGTTTCGCCCTTGCGTTTTAAACGCTTACCATATACAACCTCATAGCCCTCTTTCCATTTATCAATCATTTGAAGCATAACCTCTGGAGGGTCCTGCAAATCTGCATCTATTATTATTATTGCGTCACCTTTAGCATTTTCCATCCCTGCCGTTATCGCTGTTTGATGCCCAAAATTGCGTGAAAAGTCTAAAAGTCGAACATTTTTATCATCAGCAATTATTTTTCGAATTATCTCGGCAGTTTTATCACGACTTCCGTCGTTAACATAAATTATCTCATAGCCCTCTAAAACCCCCTGCATAACCTTCGTTAGGCGCTTGTGCGTTTCTGTTATAACTAATTCCTCGTTATAAACTGGTACAATTATCGAATACATCTATGCCACCCCCTGTTAATTTACAAAAAACCATGAATTAAACCAAGTTAAATAATCCTTCACATACCATATAGGCGCAGGTGTTCCACTTATTACTGGGTAAAACATTATAAACATAAGCACAACAAATGCGCAATATCCCCAAAGCACCGTGCTTGGTAGGTTAAACCTTTCTTGCAGGTATTTGAGTGCATACACTATTGCAAGCACTAAAAATGGCACGCACGCAAAATAGTGATATATAAAAAGTATTCTGCTAACAAATAGCCATGGTACTAATTGCGACAAATAACCAATAATAATTAGCAGAGCTACATTACTTTTTTTACGTATGCCAATGTATAAGCAAGCAAAAAATGCGAAAATTCCAACCCACCACACAGCAGGGTTTCCAAACGTCGATATACTGGACACCATTCCGTTATTTTTTAGCTCACCATCTAAAAACATCCAAAGTGGGCGTTTCATAAATTGCCATTCGTACCATTTTGATGAAAAAGGATGCGAATCCTTTATGCCCTCATGATAGGATAGCATATACGATTGATTTTGTGTTACATATTCGATAGCAGTTCTGCCATTAAGGTCATAGCTTATTTGTGGCAGGTATGCTGCAAAATATATCATTGCAGGAATTATAACAAAAAACAGCACACACCACAAAATCGTTTTCCAAAGCTTAGGCGCAAAATCGGTTATTCCTTTTTTATTAACGCTCTCTGCAAATGAGCGAACCCACACAATTATAAGTATTGTAGCAAGCCCCAAAGCAGCGTATAGACAAATCCATTTAGTCGCCGCACCTATTCCAAACATTATGCCAGTAAGTGCAAGTGGCAAAAGTCCCTTTTTAAGTGGCTCTTTATTAAAATCTAACGTCAAATAATCAATAATAAAATAGTACATTAGCATTATAAATAAGACTGCATAGCTATCAACCGTACCAAGCCGAGTTTGCGCAAAGTGCATAAAATCAAATGCAAAAATCGTTGTACCCATAGCCGCATACTCAGTCTTTTTAAACAACTTTTTGCATAGCAAATAAAATACTGGTAGCATCAATATTCCTGCTAATGTCCCCATAACCCGCCACCCAAAAGGTGTCATACCAAACATCATTACGCCAATAGACATAATAAGCTTACCAAGTGGTGGATGAGTTGATTCATATGGTGGCAATTCATTTATTATTTCATAAGCAGTTCGTGGGTGATAAATTTCGTCAAAATATGTTCCGTTCATATATGATGGTTTAAGTGGCACAACTCTTTGTTCGTCATAAATTGAATTTTCAGTTGCAGAAGCTATTGCAATTTGTTTGCCCTGCCTGTCCATTACACCAATTTCACCAAGCATAAGGTTATTGCTATCCGAGGTAAAGCGCAAATATCTCGCACTTGCTTCCCCCTTTGCCCTAACCCATACGAAGGTTGAATTATGCACCTGCTCGGCGTATGGCAACCAATTAACATTATCATTCGACTGCTGAATAATATGTTTTTTACCACTCTCACCAATCCCAATATACATCATAACACTATCAATTTCTTGTTTACTACCAAGGTCAACCGTAAACCCATTAGTCGCCGTTCGGTAAAAGGTTTGTGGCGCCTTAGTGTCGCCAAGGTTTGTAAATGCAACTATTCCATAAACAAGTGTTATAATTGCCATAACTAAATAATCAAGCCTTACCATTTTTCCAAAAGGAACAATCTCTTTTTCTACAACTACTTTCTTTTTCTTATGCACCTTCGGCACTTCCTCACAAATAAATATTTTATATGCAAGAACTATTGAGTAAATAAGCATTGCAATATTTATTAAGGCTATTATTAAGATTAAAGGGTTACTATCCGTGCTTTGAGCTACACCCTTCATATCATTAACTAAAATATATCCCACGTTCAAATAATGAGCAGACACTTGCGCTATAAATAAAAGCAATAACCGTTTATCTTTTTTATAAATATAAGTAAATGCAAGCAGTATAAGAGCAGGGAACAAATACCGCTCGTGCATTTTTGCACCAAGTGTGAAAATTGTGGTTATTATTAAATAACCCATATAAAATAGCTTTGATTTATCACGAGCCTTTATATAAAAATATATCGAACCAATAGTTGTAAGTAGTATAACTGCCATCGACCAAAACGAAACAGGCAAAAACATAAATTTAGCAGTTAATGGCTTCCAATTATAACCGAAAAGTGCATAAAAATTAAAGGCATTTACAGTAGCATAAGGGTATGACGCAAGCGTTTTTAGATATTTTTCCACTAACCACATAAAATTAAAATTATTTGTAAAAGGCAGGGCAGTAATAATTGTTGTTGAAATAGCAATTAAAACTGATTTTCCAATCATCTTCCAATCCTTAGTTTCAAAATATGCGCATAAATAAACCGGTGCGATTATAAAAGCCTGAGGCTTGATTAATGCGCAAACTATATATAAAAATGCCGCTAATTAAAATTTTTCTTTATACAAATATATAAGTGATGCTACTAAAAACAAGGCAAAAAGTGAATCAATCTGCCCCCAAAATGTTGAATTTATAATTATTGCAGGGCAAAAAGCAATTAATATCGCAAATGCTGTCGCTGCATTTTTCCCTATTCGCCCTTTCCCCTCGTGATATATAATTCCAACCAAAATAACATCTGCAAGCATTGCAGGAAATTTAATTAAGGTCGTAAAAATCTGCGAATTATAGGTTAGCTTAAATAGTTTTTCAATCAACCCAATAACATAAAGAACAAGCATATATAATGGTGGATAATCTGCAAAATATTCTGGCGAATAAAAATTTTGTGTACCAACAGCAAAAATATGCTCTGCCCATTGCTTAAAGCAAGCAATATCCGTCTTATGCCCTTCTATTGCATTAGAAAAAATAAGCCTAAATAAAAGTGCAACTGCAAGAACAATAAAAAATGACATTTCACCTTTTTTATTATTCTTTATTGGCCCACTATTTTTTTCGTTGAAATAGCTATATATCATTCCAAAAAACAGTAAATAAATAACAAGAGTATAGTAAATAGCTTGCAATAAAAACACCTCGATTTTTTCTATCATTATACCACAACATAAATTTATTTAAAAGTCTTTTTTGAAAAATGAAAACCCTCAATGGAAACTCCATTGAGGGCATATGTATTATTATCTTATAATTCTTCTTGCTGTTACATAATTATCGGCATAATAACCGCTATTGAGGCTATTAAATCTAACTGAAACACCTGGCTTAACCGAGTGAATAAATTCACCGTCACCAACATATATACCTGCATGACCAATTCCACGACCACCATTTCTAAACAACACAATATCGCCTGGTTGTAATTCATCCTTGCTAATATACACACCGTTACCCGCTTGTCCACTTGCTGTACGGTTTATATCATAGCCAAAATGCTTATACACATAGCTTGTTAGCCCAGAACAGTCAAAGCCACTTGGAGAGCTTCCACCATAAACATACCTAACGCCTAAAAACTTTTTAGCATATTCTACAATTTCCTCGCCCTTTGAGCTTTCTCTGTTTATTGATAGGCCTGAACGGTCTGTCATTGTTTTTCTTACAGTTATATATTGTGAGCTAACATAGCCCTGATTACCGTCATATGTAATTTCAGTCCAATTTCCTGTTGCTCCGATTGTATTAACGATTGTTCCTTTTGTTAGCGTAGTTATTATGTCATAGTCTGCACCTGGCCCTGTTCTAAAGTTTAAACTATTTGCAGTAACAAGCCCCGAATCAGCACTTACAACCACCACACTACAAATTAGACACATTGCAAACATAATTGCAATACGCATTATCTTTTGTGTTAAATCCACGCAATCACTCCCTATTTATTTTTATCATTTGTGGTTTATAATTATGTAACCTAAAAACGATTAGCATAATTACCCTTTGTTGTATTTCTTTGTCCATTATAACCTATAATACTTCAAAAGTCAAACACTTTTTGTAATAATTCTGTAATATTAGGTATAAAAAAACCGCCCAAACCACTATAAATAGTGAGCTTAGGCGGAATTGTGAACAATTTGTAAACATTTTATTTGGCTTCTGAAAGTGCATCATCAAGCCAAAATTCTGCAAGGTCAAGAGCAGTATATAACCCCTCACGCTCTGCCTTTTTAACGATTTTCTCTCTACCTGGAATTTCGTTTGTCTGCAACTGAACAAGAACACTTGTCGCAACGTCCAAATCCATTATTTTTTTTGTATCTTGTACCACAAGGGTTATTATATACTTATCATCAGCATTACCATAGTATATCAAATTTCCTCTACGAAGTAGAGGCTTGCCCTTATATTCTAATCCACTATCTACATCTTTTTTCTTAGCTGGCATAAATTTTACGCCTCCTTAATTATATTTTGCTCTCTACCAGGGCCTACACCTATCATACAAACCTTCGTATTGCATAGTTCCTCTATTCTTGTAATATAATCCTGCGCCGCCTTTGGTAAATCTGCAAAATTACGAACTGCTGAAATATCCTCTTCCCAACCACTTAATTCCTCATATATAGGCTCACATAAAACTAATTCAGAAAGGTCAGCAGGGAATTCCGTTACCACTTCATTGCCCTTTTTATATCCAACACATATTTTTAAATTTCCTAAGCCAGAAAGTGTATCAAGCTTATTTATTACAATTGAAGTTAGCCCGCTTGTGCGAACTGAATATTTAAGTATTACTGCATCAAACCAACCACAACGCCTTGGTCTGCCAGTTGTTGTTCCAAATTCATTACCAACCTGACGGATTTTTTCGCCAACCTCGCAAAATAATTCTGTTGGAAATGGGCCTTTGCCCACACGAGTGGTGTATGATTTTGCAACGCCAAAGCATTCGTCAATTAAAGTTGGGCCAATACCAGAGCCAATGCAAGCACCTGCAGAGGTTGGGTGGCTTGAAGTTACAAACGGATATGTTCCAAGGTCTAAATCAAGCAAGGTTCCTTGTGCGCCCTCGAACAATACCTGTTTGCCCTCTTTGATTGAATTATACAAAAGCACTGATGTGTCAACAACATACTTTTTAAGCTTTTCTGCATAACCATTATATTCCTCAATAATTGCATCTGCATTAAGTGGCTTACCACCATAAACAAGCTCTATCATTTTGTTTTTGATTATAATATTTTCACGAACCTTATTTTCAAAGGTTTCTTTGTTTATTAAATCCCACATACGAATACCACAGCGCTCTGCCTTGTCCATATAACATGGGCCAATTCCACGCTTGGTTGTACCTATGTCACTTTTGCCACGAGCAATTTCAGAAAGACCATCAAGCTCGATATGATAAGGCATTATAACGTGCGCTCTTGCATCTATTTTAAGGTTATCAGTTGTTATACCTCTATCGTGCATTTGCTTAATTTCCTCAAGAATAACCTTTGGGTCAATAACAACGCCATTGCCTACTAAGCATAGGGTTTGTGGGTTTAATATTCCTGATGGTAAGAGGTGAAGCTTATATACCACACCATTTGCCTCTACTGTATGACCTGCGTTATTTCCGCCTTGCGAACGCACAACTACCTCTGACTGCTGTGCTAAAATATCTGTAATTTTACCTTTTCCCTCATCGCCCCACTGTGCGCCTATTAGTACCTTCGTTGCCAATGAAATTCCCCCTCAAAAATACATACATATAGTATTATAGCAGATTTTAACAATAAAATCAAATATTATTATTTTGTTGCAAGATATTCGTTAATTTTATTTATCAATTCATCTGCATCTGCGCCATGAACTGCACACGCTTGCTCTATTGATTCGCCACTTGCTGATGGGCAACCAAGGCAATGCATTCCAATTTCCATAAAGAATTTTGCAGTTCCCCTATCTAAGTTTAATGCGTCAATTATAATTGTATCCCTTGTTACCTGTGCCATAATTAATTCCTCCATTTATTATTTTATTTTATTTTATTTTGTTGCCTTCGCTATCAATAACCACAACTACTGGAAAATCCTCAACCACTAATTTTCGTATTGCCTCTGTGCCTAATTCTTCATACGCAACTACCTCTGCCGACTTTACGCATTTAGAAATTAATGCCCCCGCTCCACCAATTGCGCCAAAATACACAGAGCAGTGTTTTTTCATAGCGTTTACTACTGTATCAAGCCTTTCGCCCTTACCTATCATTCCTGTTAACCCTTTTTCAATTA
>CAYVWT010000012.1:0-30196 GCA_964455565.1 uncultured Clostridiaceae bacterium
TTTCGATTTAACCCTTACATCTAAAGTCTTAAAATAACTATCCCAATCACTACTAACCTCTCGCCAATGTGATGGCATTGAACCCTTAACGTTTTCTCCAAACCCAAAAATGTCTGAATCATATTCTTTCTGTACTTTTTTTACAAGATTTTGAATATCACCTTCAATAGTGTTTTGTGCAGATTTCTGTATTTCCTCTACTCCCTTTTCATTTAAAAGGTCTTCTGTGCTGTCTAATTCTCCAATTGTAGCCTCAGTATCAACGTAAATATTTATAACTATCTTTCCGTCGATATATTCTGGTTTAATTTTTGTTTTATTCTTTGAAATCTCTAAAGTAACACCTACTTTACTTTTTTCCGTTTCAACATTAACATAAATTAAACCACTTTTTATTTGGTCTTTTATATATAGTAAAGACCTTGATTCTATATCATTTAAAAAACCTAATAGCTTATCCTTTTTAAATACAGCTGCTCCAGAAGCATCAAGCGTTTCCTTTCCAGCATTTTTAATTACTGATACAGTTGGAATTGCTACAGCAACACCTTCTGTGCCTAAATCATCAATTACCTTATACAGTTTTGAAACTATTGTTTTAGGGTTAGACTCACTTGCTTTTATCATTTTTTCTAATGAAAACGAAGTAATAGGATCAGCTGTTGTCTTTTGAGTTAATATTTCTTTTGCTGTTTCTGCTTTTGAAATTACAAGCAGAAGATTTAGCCTTGGTTCAGGCTCTCTCCCCAATATATCAAGAATAGGTGCAATTCCTTCTTTTGCAACCTTTTGGCTAATAACAACGGTATCCATGTGTGCCCAATAGAGTTTTTGACCAGATACCTGCATAGTGTTTCTTATTGCATCAAAGATTGAATCTCCCTCTGCCTCAATAATTTCCGGCTCAATTTTATTTTCTTTTCCACTACTTAATTTTAAAGTTTCAGCAGTTAAAACATACTTATTTGTGGTTTGATCTTTATCTATGGCAATACCAGCAATAATTAAAAGGTTATCTACCTCTCGATAGTTCCAACAGCCTGTAAGAAAAAATATATTAAACAAAATTATGCTTATAAGCGCAAATATCCTCTTCCTCACTGTTTACCACCCTTATCATCCGAACTATTATTGTTACTTCTTATTTGATTATCAGGTGCTAAAAATTTCGGTCTATATTTCATATTAAACCACGGAGTTCTAACTGCACCATCTTGTAAATCTGCAAGGTTTGATGGGCTTATCCCCTGCATTATTGGAATACCAAATGAACGTATTGTGCATAGGTAAATAAGCATACCTACCATTCCAAACACATATCCATACATTCCAAAAAATGAAGAAAGCAATAATAAAAATAACCTCGCTATTATCGTTGCTCCTTTTAGCTTAATTATCATAAGCCCTGTTATGCCAGTAATAGCAACCACAATCACCATTGGCGCACTAATAAGCTTTGCCTCAACTGACGCCTGCCCTAATACCAATGCACCGACAATACTAAGCGCCGAACCTATATTAGATGGCATTCTAATGCTTGCCTCTCTTAGTAGTTCAAATGCAAATAGTATTAGCAATATCTCGACAATAGTTGGAACTGGTACACCTTTTCTTGATGCTGAAATGCTTAGCAGTAGTGAGGTGGGTATTAGCTCTTGATGATAGGTAACAAATGCAAGATAAACAGCTGGTATGCTTATGCTTATAAATGAACCCAATATCCTTAAAATTCTGTTAATGCTTGAAAATATATAATTAACGTAATAGTCATCATTAGTTTGAAAGTATTCTACAAAAAGGTGCGGAGCCGTAAGCACCATTGGTGTTCCGTCAACAACAATAGCAACACGCCCCTCTAAAAGCTTTGCTGCTACAATATCTGGCCTTTCGGTTGAACCAACTGTCTTAATTGGGCTTAGTGGCTCGTCCTTTATCATTTCAGATATATATCCAGAATCTATAATGCCATCTATATTAATTTTGTCCAATCGTTTATTTACTTCTTTTAGTACGCTCTTATTTACTATTCCATCAATATAGCAAACGCAAACCTTAGTATGAGTTTGAGCACCCATTTCTTTAAACCCAAACTTCAAATCCTGTGTTTTAAGCTTACGCCTTATCATAGATAGGTTAACAAGAATTGCCTCGGTAAAGCCTTCCCTCGGGCCTCTTTCCACTTTTTCTGCCTCGGGTTCAGTTATTCCTCTTGTTTGCCAGCCCTTTGTGTTTAAAATCAACCCATCGCTACTGCCATCAGCAATAAGTATAGTATCGCCATATAGTATAGCTTCAATTAGCTTTGATAATTCTGAACTTTTTTTAGCTTCATTTGAAAAAACCACTTTTTCTTGAAGCAGGGTTATAACATCGTCATCTTTATTAATTGTTGTGTTATACATTGCTGGGCGCATAATGTCGTCATTTAATACTTTAGTATTAACCATTCCATCAATATAAAAACAGCACAGCCTAACACTATCCCTTGCACTGTTTTCAAATTCTCTAATAACAAGGGTATCATCATTTTTAAATATATCCTTAAACATTTTAATGTTTTCGTTTATATCCTTGCCCAATTTCCCCTGCGGTGGCTTATCTTTTGTGCTATGTTCATTTTTTTCTGGCTGTTCAATATTATTTTTCTTGAAAAACACACTAATCACATCCTCAATACATACATTTTGTGCAATTATGTGAAAATAATACATAAAAAATCCCCTATGATATTAAATCATAAAGGGATTTAGTTTTATTTTTTAATTAGATAAACATTGTAGCGTCAGAATGCTCAGCACTTCCGAGCATTGTTGCAACTCCACCAGAGCTAACACCGTCGATTAACTCCTCCTGCTTTATGCCCATAACGTCCATTGACATATTACAAGCTATTAGCTTTACACCATTTCTTTGCGCCTGTGCCATTAGCTCCTCAATAGAATCAATATGCTTGTTTTTCATAACAAAGCGTATCATTTCAGCGCCAATTCCTCCCATATTCATATTAGAAAGCTTAAGCCTTCGTGAGCCTCTTGGCATCATCATTCCAAACATTCTGGAAATAATATCTTTTTTAGTCTTAACATATTGGCTTTTTCTAAGAACATTAAGCCCCCAAAAAGTAAAGAACATTGTAACCTTTCTACCCATTGCAGCCGCTCCATTAGCAATAATAAACGATGCAATCGCTTTATCCAAATCACCACTAAACACAACCAATGTTTTATCATTATTTATTGATGTGTTGATATTAAGTTCACTTTCTTTTTCCTTACGAATAATTGCTGTAAATGTTTTGTTTTCAAATTTAGTTTCAAGAAGAACATTTCCAGTTCTTTCACACCACACCTTAACATCTTCCTCAAAGGCAGGGTCCGTTGAAGAAATAGTTAATATCTCACCATAATTCATTGGCTGAATTGCTTCATATAATTTTAAAATTGGTCCTGGGCATTGTAGCCCACAAGCATTAACCCTGACATCTATCTTGTGAACATTTGCTTCTTCGTCTACACGAACTGCTTGCATATCGTCATTCTTTGTTATTTTATCGTCCTTGAAAATTCCCTCGTTTGCCTGCTTTTGTGTTGCAAGCTGATACGTTTTATAACCACCACTTAGATTTTTAATATTATCAAAACCATTTTGCTTTAAAATTCTATATGCAATATAGCCACGAAGTCCAACCTGACAAAAAATATAAATATCCTTTCCTTTTGGAATTTCGGAAGCTCTCTCTCTCAAATCGTCTACCGGAATATTTATTGCATACGGAATTGAGCCATTACTAAATTCAAGCTCTGTTCTTACATCAATTAACACAGAATTATTATAATCAATATCAGCCAGCTCATTCCAATGGAAAACCTTATGCTTGCCAGATAGAATATTTGAGGCAACATAGCCAGCCATATTAACAGGGTCTTTCGCAGAGGAAAATGGAGGTGCATACGCAAGCTCAAGTGTTTCAAGGTCACTTACCGTCATACCTGCACGAATTGCAGTTGCAATAACGTCAATTCGCTTGTCAACACCGTCGTATCCAACAATTTGTGCACTCAATATTTTGCCTGTTATTTTTTCAAATATTAGCTTAATACTCATTGGAATAGCACCTGGGTAATACCCTGCATGAGAGGCTGAATGCGTGAAGGACTTTTCGTACTCTATGCCATTTTTCGTTAGTATTCGCTCGTTACTTCCTGTTATTGCAACAGTAGTATCGAAAATTTTAGCAATCGACGTTCCTTGTGTTCCCTCATATTTAGACGAAATACCGCAAATATTGTCTGCCGCAATCCTCCCCTGCTTATTAGCAGGGCTTGCAAGTGGTATAAGTGTTGGCGCTTTTGTTATATAATCCGTTACCTCTACAGCATCACCTACTGCGTAAATGTCCTCGTCAGATGTCCTCATAGATTCATCTGTACATATTCCACCAGTTACACCAATCCTAAGCCCCGCATCCTTTGCAAGCTTATTATCTGGTCTAACGCCAATTCCCATAACTATCATATCAGCAGGAATTGTTTTGCCACTTGATAATTTTACAACACCTTTTCCACTAAAATCGCAAGACTTAACTGCATCACTTAAAAATAATTCAACATTTTTCACCTTCAAATGCTGATGAACAATTGCTGCCATTTCAAAATCTAATGGACCTATAACATGGTCGGCAAGCTCTACAACGGTTATATTCACCCCAAGCCTGTGAAGATTTTCAGCAACCTCTAAGCCAATATAGCCTGCGCCCATAATTACAGCATTTTTAGGCTTATTATTATCCACAAATTCTTTAATTCGATAGGTATCTGGAATGTTTCGGAGTGTGAAAACATTGGGGGAATCAATCCCTGGAATTTCTGGTGTTATAGGGTTTGCCCCAGGGGACAAAACAAGCTTGTCATAGCTTTCGGTGTATGCTTGTTTCTTTATATAATCAAAAACCTCAACTGTTTTTTCATTAGGGTTTATTTTCGTAACCTCATTTTGAACACGCACATCAATACAAAAACGCTTATGCATTTGTGCAGGCGAGGTTACAACAAGGTTAGCCTTGTCTGTAATTACCTCACCTATATAATATGGAAGCCCACAATTTGCATAAGAAATATATTCACCTTTTTCAAATAATATAATTTCTGCCTGCTCGTCTAAACGCCTTATCCTTGCAGCAGCACTTGCACCACCTGCAACCCCGCCAACTATTAATATTTTTTTACCCATACAAAACAACTCCTTTATTTTATAAATCTAACCATAGTGTCAACTAATTCATTTATAGCATTTTCGCTATCGTCTTTGTTAAGTGCTTTTACTATACATTCTTTTGAATGGTTTTCAAGAATTAATCCCCCTACCTTATTAATAGCTGCCCTTACGGCTGCTACTTGAATGAGTAAATCTTGACATTCTTTGCCACTTTCAACCATTTTTTGAATGCCCTTAACCTGCCCCTCTATCTTCCTTAGCCTTTTAAGAACATTTTCTTTGCACTCTTTATTATCAGACATTTTAAGCTCCATTCCTGCTAACACCTCCATATATACCCCCAGTGGGTATGAAATAATTATAATTCTTTTTACAAAGTTTGTCAAGTTTTTACCAAAGAAAAGTTGTATAATATTTCTTGACATTTTAATCACAATTATATATAATGTTAATTAGTAACATTTATCTGTTAGATTTTAACATTAGAGAGAGGGGTCGATATGCAAGAGAGAATTTCTAAAATAAAAAGATACCTTGAAGAAAATGGTATGGTTACCTTAACCGAGCTTGAATTAATGTTTCCTAATATCTCAACAATGACGCTTAGGCGAGATTTGGAAAAGTTAGAGCAATTAGGAGATGTTGTGCGAACTCGTGGTGGCGCAAAATCCATTACTCACCTCTCACGAATTAAAGAGGAACTATATTCCACAAGGGCATCGGAAAGTGTTGCTGAAAAAAATGCAATTGCAAAAAAAGCTCTTGAACTTATACAAGAAGACCGTTCTATATTCCTCGACTCTGGAACAACAACAATGTACTTATCTCAGCTTATAACTGACCAAAAGCTCTTCATTTCAACAAGCGCACCAAACATAGCGCTTGAATGTATAAAAAATGCAAATGCATCTGTGTACATAATTGGTGGAAACCTAAGCCGTGATAACCTTTCGTTATCTGGAATTAACGCTCTTGATTTTTTCAAAAATATAAATATAGATATTGCATTTATGGCCGCCTCTGGGTTTACACCGCAAAATGGATTTACTTGTGGTAATTATAATGAAGCTCAAATCAAAAAGCACGTTGTTTCAAAGGCATCAAAAGTAGTTATGCTTATGGATAGCTCGAAAATAGGAAAAAGTATGCCTTTTTCATTTGCAAAAATTTCTGATGTTAACATTGTAATTACAGATGAAAAAGCACCTGATGAGTTTTTAAATGAAATAAAAAAATATAAAATTGGAGTGAATAAATAATGAAAACAAAAGCAGTAAGACTTTATGGAAAAAGTGATTTAAGACTTGAGGAATTTGAACTACCACCAATTAAAGATGACGAAATACTTGCAAGAATTGTTTCAGACAGCATTTGTATGTCAAGCTACAAAGCAGCAACACAAGGGGCAGATCATAAACGTGTACCTAATGATGTTGCTGAAAACCCAGTTATAATTGGTCATGAGTTTTGTGGTGAATTAGTAGAAATCGGCGCAAAATGGCATCACAAATTCAAAGCAGGTCAAAAATTCTCAATACAACCAGCACTTAACTATAAGGGCACACTAGACGCTCCTGGTTACTCTTACCAATATATTGGTGGCGATGCAACTTACATAATAATGCCAAAAGAAGTTATGGAGATGGACTGTCTTTTAAACTATGAGGGTGATGCATTTTTCTATGGCTCACTTGCTGAGCCTATGTCTTGTATTGTTGGTGGGTTTCATGCAAATTATCACACAACAGCAGGCTCATACGTTCACAAAATGGGTATAGTTAAGGGTGGAAATATGGCAATATTAGCAGGCGCAGGACCTATGGGGCTTGGTGCGATTGACTATGCTATTAACTGTGACCACCAGCCAGCATTAATAGTTGTTACAGATATTGATGATGCAAGAATTAACCGTGCAAAAGAAATATTATCCCCTGAAAAGGCTGCTAAAAATGGCGTTAAGCTTATATATGCAAACACAACTGATGCTGAATATTTAATGTCACTAACAGACGGTCACGGCTATGATGATGTTTTTGTTTATGCCCCTGTTGCACCTGTTGTTCAGCTTGCAGATAAAGTGCTTGCGCACGATGGTTGCTTAAACTTTTTCGCAGGTCCAACTAACCCAGAATTCTCTGCTCCATTTAATTTTTACAACGTACATTATGCAGCAACTCACATTGTAGGAACAAGTGGTGGAAATACTGATGATATGATTGAATCCTTAAAAATGATGGAAAAAGGAATTATTGACCCTGCCGCAATGATAACACACGTTGGTGGACTAAACGCAGTTATTGAAACAACCCTTAACCTTCCTAAAATACCTGGTGGTAAAAAGCTTATATACACTAATATTGAAATGCCTTTAACAGCAATTACAGATTTTGAAGAATTAGGCAAGACAGATGAAATGTTCAAAAAATTAGCTGAAATAGTTAAAGAAAACAACGGTTTATGGTGTGCAAAGGCTGAAAAATATTTACTTGAGGTCAAATAAATGATAAATATTGCTCCGAAAATTAGAATGTCGCTTATGGGTGAGGATAACAAGGGTACTCTCAAATTCACAGAGGGTGGCAAGCAAGAAGCTGACATAGTAATAAATGATGTTTCAGAACTTAAAGGACAAAAAGCAAATAAAGTTTATGTTGAAAATGTAGGACTTTTTACTTTTTCAAATAACCCAACTAACAAACGTCTTGACCAAAAGATTAGTATAGTAACAGGTAGTGCACAAGGCTTTGGCAAGGGTATTGCCGAAGAAATGGTTAAAAATGGTGCTTTTGTTGTTATTGCAGATTTAAACTTTGATTTAGCGTCAGCAGTATCAAAGGAATTAAACAGCATATATGGAGAAAATGCAACTATTCCTGTTAGCGTTGATGTTGGCAATGAGGAATCAATACAAAATATGATGCTTGAAACTGTAAAAAATTACGGTGGGCTTGATATTTTTGTTAGCAACGCAGGTGTTTTAAAAGCAGGTAGCTTAGAGGAAATGGATTTAAAATCTTTTGAATTTGTAACAAAAATAAATTACACAGCTTATTACCTTTGCACAAAATATGCTTCGCAGGTTATGAAGTCACAATACGAAATAAACTCTAACTATTACACTGATATTATCCAAATAAATTCAAAATCAGGCCTCGAGGGTAGCAACAAAAACTTTGCTTATGCTGGTGGTAAATTTGGTGGTATCGGCTTAACTCAAAGCTTTGCACTTGAATTAGTGCCATTTAGAATTAAGGTTAATTCAATCTGCCCAGGTAACTTTTTTGATGGACCATTATGGTCAGACCCTGTTAGAGGTTTGTTTGTACAATACCTAAACACAGGAAAAGTACCAGGCGCAAAAACTATTGATGATGTAAAGAAATTCTACGAATCAAAGGTGCCTATGAACAGAGGCTGTGATACAATTGATGTTGCAAGGGCAATATTTTATGTGGTTGAGCAAGAATACGAAACAGGTCAGGCAGTTCCCGTTACAGGCGGGCAAACGATGTTAAATTAAAGGAGGCTAAATAATGGCAGTAGCAGTAATTATGCCTCGTCAGGGGCAATCAGTTGAAAGCTGTATCATTGCAAAATGGCATAAGAACAAGGGTGACAAGGTTTCAGTAGGTGATTTATTATTCACATACGAAACAGACAAAGCAACTTTTGAAGAGGAATCAAAGGTTGAGGGCGTTATGCTTGAAGTATATTTTGAAGAGGGCGACGATGTTCCTTGCCTTTTAAATGTATGCGTAATTGGTAATGAGGGTGATTCCACAGCAGAATTTGCCCCAGAGGGTAGCGCACCAACAGAGGAAACAGCACCAGTGGTTGTTGAGCAAACAAAAGCACCTGTTGTTTCAGAGGTTGTTGTTAGCACAAATAGTGATGATATGCTTAAAATTTCACCTCGTGCAAGGGGCTTAGCCCAAAAAAGTGGTGCAGATGTTCGCTATGCACAGCCTACTGGCGCAAACGGTAGAATTATTGAACGTGATGTTGAAAAGGTTTTAGATATGGGCAAAATTGTTACTCCTGCTGCTATGGGTGAATATTCAGCACTTGGAACAGATGTTGCAGGAACTGGGCTTGGTGGCAGAGTCACTACTGCTGATTTAGCTACTGGTGAAACTGTAGCTACTACTTCTTCTGTATCGGAAAATGATTTTGAAGAGGTTAAACTACCTAATATCAGAAAATTTATTGCAAAGGCTATGCACACTTCACTTTCAACCACTGCACAGCTAACGCTTAATTCTTCATTTGATGTATCAGACATTCTTGCTTTTAGAAAGAAAATTAAAGCAAGCAGTGAGGCTCTTGGTCTTGGTAACATAACAATAAACGATATAATTTTATATGCAGTTTCAAGAACATTACTTAACCACAAAGACATAAACGCACATTTCTATGATGATAAAATGGTACTGTTTAACAACGCACACATTGGTATTGCTGTTGATACTGCAAGAGGTTTAATGGTTCCAACACTGTTTAATGCAAATAAGCTTTCGCTTACAGAAATTTCAAAAGCAAGCAAGGGCTTGGTTGAACAATGTCAACAGGGAACTATAAGCCCAGATGGCTTAAAGGGTGGTTCATTTACTGTAACTAACCTTGGAACTCTTGACATTGAATCATTCACTCCTGTATTAAACCCACCACAGGTTGGTATTTTAGGGGTTTGCAACATAGTTGAGCGTACTAAAAATGGCAGCACATACCCAGCAATGGGATTGTCACTAACATTTGACCACAGAGCATTAGACGGTGCACCTGCGGCTAAGTTCCTTAAAGACTTAAAGAACAACCTTGAAAATTTCAGCGTTATGTTGGTTAAATAGGAGGCTTGGACAAAATTATGTATGATTTAATTATATTAGGTGGTGGCCCTGGTGGCTACCTTGCAGCTGAAAGAGCAGGTCACGCAGGACTTAAAGTTTTGTTAATCGAAAAGAGAAATTTGGGTGGCGTGTGCCTAAATGAGGGATGCGTTCCTTCAAAATCGCTACTATATTCTGCTAAGGTTTTTGACTACGCTAAGCATAGCGAAAAATATGGTGTTACGACAACTGGCGCAAGCATTGACCACAAAGCAGTTGTTGAGCGCAAAAACAAGGTTGTTCATACACTTGTTTCTGGAATTAAAGGCCTTATGAAAGCCAACAAGGTTACAGTTGTTAACGGCGAAGGCGTAATTGTTGACAAAAATAAAGTTAAGGTAGGCGACGATGTTTATGAGGGAACTCGCCTTTTAATTGCAACTGGCTCTATGCCTGTTGTTCCTCCAATCCCTGGTGTTAAAGAGGGCTTAGAGGGTGGTTATGTTTTAACTAACAGAGAAATTTTAGATTTAGAAGAAATTCCAAAAAACCTTGTTGTTATTGGTGGTGGAGTAATCGGTCTTGAAATGGCTTCATATTTTAACTCTGCTGGAAGTAAGGTTACTGTAATTGAAATGCTTCCTAATATAGCAGGGGCAACTGATAAAGAAATTTCAACAATCCTTATGAACAACTACATCAAAAAAGGTGTGGAATTCAAGCTTAATTCAAGGGTAACAGGCGTTGAAAACGGCAAGGTTATTTATGACGGTGGCGAGGTTGTTGCTGATAAAATACTCCTTTCAATAGGCAGGCGCCCAGTTGTTACTGGAATTGGTCTTGAAAACATTGGCGTTCAAGTTGAGCGTGGCTGCGTTGTTACTGATAGATTTTGCCAGACTAATATACCAAACGTATATGCAGCAGGCGACGTTAACGGAAAATATATGCTTGCACACACTGCTTATCGTGAGGCAGAGGTTGCAATAAATAATATACTTGGCAAAAAAGATATTATGAGGTATAACGCAATTCCTTCTGTTATATACACAAACCCAGAGGTTGGAGCTGTTGGAGAAACAGAGGAAACTGCAAAGGAAAAAGGTATAGAATTCGACGTTGCTAATGTTTCGATGATGTATAGTGGGCGTTATGTTGCTGAAAACACTGATACCGACGGAATTTGCAAGGTACTTGTTGACAAAAAACATCGCAAGGTAATAGGCGTTCATATGATAGGTAGTTATGCTTCTGAAATGATATATGGAGCAGGAATTATGATTGAAACTGAAATGAGAGTTGACGATATAAAAGAAATCGTTTTCCCTCACCCAACAGTTAGTGAAATTATACGAGAAGGAATTTTCAAATTATAGGAGGTTTTTAAAAAATGCCAAAGTCACAATATATGGATCCAAACGTACTTAGAAAGAGCAGTTTTGTTAAATTTACAGACATCCCAGTTAATCAATACCAAAAATCAATCAAGGATGAAAAGAATAATTTTTCTAATGACGATTTTACCCGCATTTACAGAGATATGGCGATTATTCGTGAATTCGAAACAATGCTACTTATGATAAAAACAACAAATGCTTATAATGGTGTTGAATACAACAACCCAGGCCCTGCACATTTATCATTAGGTCAAGAAGCATCTGCTGTTGGTCAAGCATATTTGCTTGATAGCGACGATTATATTTTCGGTTCACACAGAAGCCATGGCGAAATTCTTGCAAAAGGCTTGGTTTGTATCCACAAAATGGACGATGATGTTTTATACAACATAATGAAAAGCTTTTTTGGTGGCTCAATATTAAAGGTAGTAGAGGGCAACCAAACAAACATAAAAGAAATCGCTATTGAATTTTTAGTATACGGTGCATTAGCAGAAGTATTTGCAAGAGAAACTGGCTTTAACAAAGGTCTTGGTGGCTCTATGCACGCATTTTTTACTCCATTTGGTATCTATCCAAACAACGCAATCGTTGGTGGTTCTGCAACTATTGCTATGGGTTCAGCGCTGTACAAAAAAGCAAATCAGAAAAAAGGTATAGTTATTTCTAATGTTGGTGATGCTTCACTTGGTTGTGGACCAGTATTTGAGGCTATGAATATGGCTGCTATGGACCAATTCACACAACTGTGGGAAGAGGGCTATAATCAAGGCCTTCCAATTATATTCAACTTCTTTAACAACCTATATGGTATGGGTGGACAGACTGTTGGCGAAACAATGGCTTATAACATATTAGCAAGAATTGGCGCTGGTATAAACCCAGACCAAATGCACGCTGAACGTGTTGATGGCTACAACCCACTTGCAGTAATTGATGCTATGCGTCGCAAGATGGCATTAATTGCTGAGGGTAAATCTCCAATACTTTTAGACACTTTAACATATCGTATGACTGGACATTCTCCATCAGATGCAACAAGCTACAGAACAAAAGAGGAAATGGATGCTTGGGGCGAGCAAGATGTTCTTTTAGCTTACAGCAAAAAATTAATTGATTCAAAGGTTGTAAAAACAGAAACAATCGAAGGCATAAATGTTTATGTTAGAGAGCTTATGACAAAAATCTGTAAGCTTGCGATTGATGAAACTGTTTCTCCAAGAATAAATGCTAACGAAATTGAAAAAATTATGTTCTCTAACACCAAAATAGAAAAAATGGACGATAGAGAACCAGTAGTATTGACACCAAAAGAGGATAATTTCAGAGTTCAACAAATAGCTAAAAAATCAAGATATGCTTTTGAAAATGGCAAGCCTGTTTCTAAAAACAAGGTTTATCAGCTAAGAGATGGTATTTTTGAGGCTATTATGGATAAATTCTACCTTGACCCAACCCTTATCGCTTATGGTGAGGATAACAGAGATTGGGGCGGTGCATTTGCTGTGTATCGTGGTCTTACAGAGGCTCTTCCATATCACAGATTTTTCAATTCACCAATATCAGAGGCTGCAATAGTTGGTAGCGCAGTTGGTTATGCAATGTCTGGTGGTAGAGTTATCGTAGAGCTTATGTATTGTGACTTTATTGGTCGTGCAGGCGATGAAGTATTTAATCAGCTTTCAAAATGGCAATCAATGAGCGCAGGTGTGCTTAAAATGCCTGTTGTACTTCGTGTTTCTGTTGGTTCAAAATATGGCGCACAGCACTCACAAGACTGGACTTCATTAGTGGCACATATTCCAGGACTAAAATGTGTGTTCCCTGTAACTCCATACGATGCAAAAGGTCTTATGAACAGCGCATTAGCAGGTAGCGACCCAGTTATATTCTTTGAAAGCCAAAGAATTTATGAAATTGGCGAGCAATTCCACGAGGCAGGCGTTCCAGAGGGTTATTATGAAATCGAAATTGGCGAGCCAGACATCAAAAAGCAAGGTAAGGATATTACAATTTTAACAGTAGGCTCAACCCTTTATACTGCATTAGATGCTGCTAAGCAATTAGAAGAAAAATATGGAATATCCGCAGAAGTTATTGATGCTCGTTCAATCGTTCCGTTTAACTTTGAAAAGGTTATAGAAAGCGTTAAAAAGACGGGTAAAATATTATTAGCAAGTGATGCTTGTGAGCGTGGCTCTCATCTAAAGGATTTTGCACAAACAATATCAGAGCTTGCATTTGATTACCTTGATGCTCCTCCTATCGTTGTTGGCGCACGCAACTGGATAACTCCTTCATACGAGCTTGAAGCAGACTTTTTCCCACAACCAGATTGGATTATAGATGCAATTCATCAAAAAATTATGCCTCTTCCAAACCATATTGTTAAAAACAACTTCACAGAGGTTGAACAAATGAGAAGAAGCAAGCTTGGTGTATAATTGTGGACAACTTAAATCATAATGATAAACAAATAAGACTTTCAGAATTAAAAAAGTTAGTGGAAACAACTACATCACCTATAACAACAGGTGATGTAAATAACCACATTCACACATTTTACTCCTTCTCACCTTACTCGCCTACTAAGGCTGTTTGGATGGCGTATCAATCGGGCCTAACAACAGCAGGAATAATGGACCACGATTCTGTTGCTGGTTGCAGGGAATTTATCGAGGCAGGCGAAATTGTAGGGATTGCAACAACAATTGGTGTTGAATGCAGGGCGGATTTTTCTTCAACAAAGCTTAATAATAAGCGCATAAACAACCCAGACCAAACAACCATTGCGTATATGGCACTTCACGCTATTCCACATAGCAAAATTGAAAGGGTAGCAGAATTTTTCAAGCCATACACGCTTGAGAGAAACAAGCGCAACATTGCAATGATAGAAAAAATAAATGAATTAGTTCCAATGGATCTCCATTTCGAGCGTGACGTTGTTCCACTTTCAAAGGTACACGAGGGTGGAAGCATAACCGAAAGGCATATTTTATTTGCGCTTGCAAAAAAGATAATTCAAAACAAGCCTGATGTTGTTGGTTTTCTTAAAAATGACCTTAAAATTGCGCTTTCAGAAAAGGTTGAAGGCTTTTTAACAGATAAAAGCAATCCACATTTGGAGTACGACCTGCTTGGAGTGTTAAAAAGTGATCTGGTTGAAAAATTTTATATCGATGCAAAAGAAGAATGCCCAGACGTTACAGAGGTTATTGCCCTTGCAAAAGAAGTTGGTGCAATTGCTGCTTATGCATACTTAGGCGATGTTGGAAACTCTGTTACAGGTGATAAAAAGACTCAAAAATTCGAGGACGATTATCTTGATTTATTATTTGAGGAATTGAACAGACTTGAGTTTAATGCAGTAACTTATATGCCTACACGAAATACATTAGAACAGCTACTTAGAATTAAGGAATTATGCAAAAAATATAGCCTTATGGAAATAAGTGGTGAGGATATTAACTCACCAAGGCAAGTATTTATTTGTGAGGCTCTTAAAAACCCAATTTTCAGCAATCTTGTTGATTCTACTTGGGCACTTATTAAGCATGAAAGGGGCGAGAGTGCAATATGAAAAAGGTATTAGCATTTGATTTTGGTGCAAGCAGTGGCAGAGCTATGCTCGGAACCTTTGATGGCGAAAAAATTAGTCTTCAAGAAATCCATAGATTTTCAAACGACCCTGTCGAGGTTTGTGGCAATTTTCATTGGGACATATTAAGGCTTTTTTATGAAATTAAACAAGGCATTTTAAAATGCGTACATAGTGGAAACAAAGATATTTCAGCAATCGGTATTGACACATGGGGTGTTGATTTTGGTCTTTTTGATAGCGAAAGTAATTTAATTGGAAACCCTTTTCACTATCGTGATAAAAGAACAGATGGTATGATTGAAAAGGCCTGTGAAATTGCAGGGCGTGAATTTATTTTTGATAAAACTGGCGTTCAGATTATTTGGTTTAATACGGCTTATCAGCTTTTATCAATGGTGTTAAATAATTCTTCTGCGTTAAATGGCTCAAAAAAGCTTCTTCTTACACCAGATTTGCTAAATTATTTCCTTACTGGTGTGCAAACAACCGAGAGAACAATCGCCAGTACTACTCAGCTTTATAACCCAAACACTAAAACTTGGGCTTACGATTTAATGGAAAAGCTTAACATTCCGAAAGAAATTTTCACACCTATTGTTGATGCTGGAACTATTATCGGAAACCTTACCCCAGCGCTTAGTGAAGAGCTTGATATTGGTGCAATACCAGTTGTCGCTGTTGCATCACACGATACTGCCTCTGCTATTGCAAGCGTGCCTATCGTAGACGAGGAAGATTATATTTATATCAGCAGTGGAACATGGTCACTTATGGGTATAGAAAGTGATACTCCGATTATAAACGAAAAATCGTATCAACATAATTTCACTAACGAGATTGGCTATAATGGCAAGGTTCGTTTCCTTAAAAACATTATGGGGCTTTGGATTGTTCAAGAATGCAAACGCCAATGGGAGCGTGAGGGTGATAACGTATCATTTGCAGAGCTTGAAGCTGCTGCGCAGGATGCTACTCCATTTGAAAGCTTTATAAACCCTGATGATACATCATTTGCAACCCCTGGCAATATGCCAAGACGAATAAAAGAATTTTGCGAAAAGACTAATCAAAAAGTTCCTCAAACTAAGGGCGAAATACTTCGCTGTGTTTACCAAAGTATTGCCCTTAAATACAGATATACCGTTGACTGCTTAGAGGATATTTTAGGCAAGAAATTAAATGTTATTAACATTGTTGGTGGTGGCATTAAGGATAAAACCTTATGCAAGCTTACAGCTCACGCAACAAACAAAAAGGTAATTGCAGGTCCTGTCGAGGCAACCGCTATCGGTAATATTGCAGTACAGCTTATTTCACTTGGAGAAATAGAAAACTTAACAGAAGCAAGGAAAATAATTGCCAATTCATTTGAAACAACAACATATATGCCAGAGGACAGCTTAATTTGGGAAAATGCATATGAAGAATTTAAAAAAATAATTTAGAGGGTTTATGAACACAAAAGACCATTTTATGTCACTAAATTCCTCTTGCAATTGCAAAATTTACCACGTCAATGTGCTACTTGGACTACTAAACTATTTTAGTAGTCCAATTTTCTACGTTCCAAACATCTGTAACCCAGTCCTCATAAAATTCTGGTTCATGGCTAACCACAAGCACCGTGCCTCTAAATTCTTTTATTGCCTTTTTAAGCTCATCCTTAGCTTCAATGTCAAGATGGTTAGTAGGCTCGTCCAAAACTAAAAAATTCGCCTCTCGTAGCATTAGCTTGCATAGTCTAACCTTTGCATTTTCTCCACCAGATAAAACCTTCATTTGGCTGGTTATGTGGTTTGAATTAAGCCCACATTTTGCTAATGCTCCACGCACCTCGCCATTTGTCATTCCAGGGAAGTCCTTCCAGATTTCCTCTAATGCTGTATTGGAATCCGCTATTTCCTCTTGCTCAAAATACGCAGGGTTCAGGTATGTATCAAGCTCTATGCTACCCGAAACAGGTTTAATTAACCCAAGAAGCGTTTTTAAAAGTGTTGATTTACCAATTCCATTTACGCCTTTGATAGCAACCTTTTGACCTCGTTCGATTGAAATATTAAGCTGGCTTGTAAGTGGCTGTCCATAGCCTATTACAAGCTCATTTGTTTGAAAAACAACCTTACCAGGTGTTCGTGCCTCTTTAAATTTAAAGGTTGGCTTTATCTTTTCCCTTGTTTTTTCGATAATATCCATTTTATCCAGTTTTTTCTGCCTGCTTTTTGCCATATTTGTTGTGGCAACTCTCGCTTTATTTCTGGCTATAAAATCCTCAAGCTGTCCAATTTCCTTTTGTTGTTTTTCATATGCCTTATCATTTTGCAATTTTTTCAGTTCATACATCTGCATAAACTGCTCATAATCTCCTGTGTATCTTGTTAGGTTTGCATTTTCAACATGATAAATTACATTAACAACATCGTTTAAAAAAGGTATATCATGAGAAACCAAAATAAAAGCATTTTCATAGTTTTTAAGGTAGTTTTTAAGCCAAATAATGTGGTTTTCGTCTAAAAAGTTGGTGGGCTCGTCTAATATTAAAATCATAGGGTTTTGCAGTAGAAGCTTTGTGAGTAGAACCTTTGCTCTTTGTCCACCACTTAAATCCGTCACATCACAATCAAGCCCAATTTCGCCCAAGCCTAAGCCATTTGCAACCTCTTCTATTTTTGCATCAATTATGTAAAAGCCGTTATGCTCTAAGCTACTTTGAATTTCACCTACATCTTCCATCATTTTGTTAATTTCATCGTCGCTACTGCTTCCCATTTTTTCATAAAGTGCAAACATTTCTGTTTCCAAATCAAACATATATTGAAAAGCCTCACGCAGTATATCCCTTATGCTTTTACCCTTTGTTAAGGTTGTATTTTGGTCAAGGTAGCCTGTTGTAATTCTGTTGCACCACTCAACCTTGCCCTCGTCTGGCATAAGTGTGCCTGTAATTATATTCAAAAAGGTAGATTTCCCCTCACCATTTGCACCAATTAACCCTACATGCTCTCCATTTAGCAAACGAAATGATGCGTTTTCAAGAATCCTCCTTGCACCAAAGCCATGGGTAACATTTTCAACATTTAGTATACTCATATATTCCTCCAAAGTTTAAAGAAATAAAGCTCATACCAGAGGTATGGGCTTTATTTTTGATTAAGAAACAGATTCTTTTTTAATTTTAGTTTTGCGTTGCTGTGGTCGTTTTAAAGACTTGCGGTTTTCGTTAAATACTATTTCTGGCATAGCCTTATTATTTACAACTTCTTCTGTTACTATTACCTTTTCGATTTTACTATTAGATGGAATTTCGTACATAATGTCCATCATAATTTCTTCCATTATTGCACGAAGTCCACGAGCGCCTGTTTTTCTGTCATTTGCTTTTTTAGCAATCGCAAGTAGTGCTGTATTATCAAATTCTAACAGAACATCATCAATTTCAAATATCTTTTGATACTGTTTAACAAGTGAATTTTTAGGCTCTGTAAGTATCATCATAAGTGCTGCTTCATCAAGCACATCAAGGGTTGCCATTATTGGAAGCCTGCCAACAAATTCTGGTATCAAGCCAAATTTTAGTAAATCCTGTGGCAATATCTTAGCAAGAATTTCGCCAATATCTTTATCTTTTCTACTTTCGACGTTTGCACCAAACCCAAGTGCTTTTTTACCTATTCTGTTTTCAATTATCTTTTCAATGCCATCAAAGGCACCACCACAGATAAACAAAATATTTGTTGTATCAATTTGAATAAATTCTTGATGTGGGTGCTTCCTGCCACCTTGTGGAGGAACTGACGCAACTGTTCCTTCTAATATTTTCAGAAGTGCTTGTTGAACGCCCTCACCACTTACATCACGAGTTATTGATGGATTTTCTGTTTTGCGTGTAATTTTATCAATTTCGTCAATGTATATAATGCCACGCTCTGCACTTTCAACATCAAAATCTGCCGCTTGGATTAGCTTTAAAAGTATATTTTCAACATCCTCACCAACATAACCAGCCTCTGTAAGAGAGGTAGCATCAGCAATAGCGAAGGGAACATTAAGAATTTTCGCAAGTGTTTGTGCAAGCAGGGTTTTTCCTGAACCAGTAGGCCCAAGCATTAAAATATTGCTTTTTTGTATTTCTACATCACCTGTTGAATCACTATTTATTCTTTTGTAGTGGTTATAAACAGCAACCGCAAGTGCCTTTTTCGCCATTTCTTGACCAACTACATAATCATCTAATATACCTTTGATTTCTTTTGGCTTTGGAATGTCCAATGTACCACTTGAAGCTATTATTTCATATTCTTCTTCGTCAATTATGTCGAAGCAAAGCTCCACGCACTCGTTACAAATATACACACCAGGTCCTGCAACAAGCCGTTTAACTTGGTCCTGATTTTTTCCACAGAATGAACATTTAAGCTGTTTCTTTTCATCGAATTTACTCATAAAATCTCTCCTCGGGCATTATTGCCTCTTATAGATAACCTTATCTACCAAACCATACTGCGTAGCTTCCTCTGCGGACATAAAATAATCTCGCTCGGTATCTTTTTCTATTACTTCCAAAGGCTTACCAGTATTTTGCGATAGAATTTCATTTAATGATTTCCTCATTTTAATAATTCTATCAGCGTGAATTTTAATATCAGTTGCTTGACCTTGAGTTCCACCAAGTGGTTGGTGAATCATAATTTCGCTGTTTGGAAGCGCAAACCTCTTGCCTTTTGCACCCGCTGATAACAAAAATGCTCCCATGCTTGCAGCCATACCTACACAAATTGTAGATACATCGCATTTGATGTATTGCATTGTGTCGTAAATCGCCATTCCAGAGGTTATAGAACCACCTGGGCTGTTAATGTATAGGCTAATATCTTTATCTGGGTCCTCACCCTCTAAGAATAAAAGCTGTGCGACGATTAAGCTTGCAGTAACGTCATTTACATCTTCACTAAGGATAATAATTCTATCTTTCAAAAGACGTGAGTAGATGTCGTAAGACCTCTCACCTCTGTTTGTTTGTTCTATGACCATAGGTACTAAACTCATAAGTAATCTCTCCTTATGTAAAATTATTTTATTTTAGCATTTTGAACAATATATTCTACTACCTTTTTTGTTATTAAATCTTCTTTTAAATCATTAGCAGGAATATATTTTTTAATTTCCTCAACTGGCATTTTGTAGTTTTCAGAAATAGTTGTGTATTCTGCTTCAAGCTCTTCATCAGAAGCTACAAATGCTTCCTTTTTGCCGATTGCTTCAAGAGTTAATGAGGTTTTAACTTGTTTCTCTGCTTGCTCTTTAAACTGCGCCTTAAATGTTTCAATAGTTGAGCCTGTGATTTGCATATATTTTTCAAGAGACATGCCCTGTTGTGATAAACGCATATCATAATCACGTATAATAGTATTTAGTTGAGCTTCTATCATACATTCTGGAATTTCAACCTTTGCACCATCAACAACTACTTCAACTACAGAATTTTCCGTTTCGCTTTTTTGACGATTTTCAGCTTGCACGGTTAATTTTGATTTAAAATCATCTTTAAGCGCCTGTAATGTATCAAATTCAGAAACATCTTTTGCAAATTCGTCATCAAGAGTAGGAAGCTCTTTTTTCTTTATTGCGTTTATTTTTACCTTAAATTCTACTGGTGCACCCTTTAAATCTTCTGCTTGATAATCATCTGGAAAAGTAACCTTTACCAAAACTTCATCACCAATTAAACTGCCAATAAGCTGTTCCTCAAAGCCTGGAATAAATTGACCAGAGCCAATTGTTAATTCAAAATCTTTTCTAGCTCCACCTTCAAATACAGTTCCATCCTTAGAGCCTTCGAAATCGATAGACGTAATATCCCCGTTTTCTACAGCTTTATCTTCAACTGTAACTACACGTGAATTTCTTTCTTGTAGTTTTGTAACCTCTGCATTAATTTCTTCGTCGGTTACATTATACTCAACTTTTGCAACTTCTATACCCTTATATTTTCCAAGTTCAACTTCCGGTTTAACTGTAACCTTTGCTGTGAATATGAAATTTTTCCCACTTCCAACTTGTTCAACGTCTATTTCCGGTCTATCAACTGGATCTATATTTAATTCTGTTATCGCTACATCATATGCATCTGGGCAAACAAAGTTTATTGCATCTTCATAAAAAACACCCTCGCCATAAGCTTGTTCAATCATTTTTCTTGGCGCTTTGCCTTTTCTAAAACCAGGTATATTAAAATGACCTGCATTTTTCGAGTAAGATTTTTTCATACCTTCCTCAAATAATGCAACATCTACCTCAATTTTAAGCTCCGCAATGTTATTTTCCAATTTTTCTAATTTAGCTGACATGTAAAAAATACCCCTTTTCAAATTTACTATTATTTTATTATACCATATATTACATAATTTTTCAATCAATTATTTTAAGTGGAATAAAATTTAGAAAATCACACGAAACTAACCTAAAATCTATACCATCTATTGTGCCATTTACTGCATTTTTATGTGCATACGAATGAAGATGTCCATAAATACATTTTTTAACATCATATTTTTTTAAAATTTCTTTGAAATTATCGTCTGGTGGATAATGCAGGGCAACTACTATTTCCTGTGGATTAGACTTTTTTGACATTTGTATTGATGCTTCCAAACGTGCAAGCTCTCTTGCATAAATTTTTTGGTCCTCTTCATCATTAACCGTTATTTGCCAACCACGAGTGCCACATATTGCAATATTTTTATATAAAAAATAATTGTTATGCAAAAATTCTATGCTATCAAAACCATTTTCTATGCAAAAAACTTTTTGCTTATTCATAGTTGTCCACCAATAATCGTGGTTGCCCTTGCTCAATATTTTCTTTCCGGGCAAGCTATGTATAAACGCAAAATCTTCCTGGGCATTTTGGATATACGTTGCCCAAGAATTATCACCGTTTAATATAATATAATCATCGCTGGTTACAGTATTTTCCCAATTTTCTTTTAATTTTTGTTCATAATTTCTCCAACAATCACCAAAAACGTCCATCGGCTTATCCGTCCCTAATGATAGATGTAAATCTGAAATTGCAAATAATGCCATTAGCGTTCTCCAATGTATAAATATTATTTAATAACACAAAATAACGATGAGAGGGGTGATAAGTATGAAATCTTCCGAATGTTTAGATGGTGTTAGTTGCACAGTAAACACATGCACCTACAATGATGCAAAAAAATGTATGGCAGAGCGAATTCACGTTGGGCCAAAAAACGCAGAAGCTGTTGAAACAACTGACTGCAATACATTTGAAGCAAGAAATAGCTTCAAATAATTAACTCGCCCAATTTAATGCCCCTTATAGGGGCATTTTTATTAACCTAAATTCAATTGAGTCTTCACAAAGCCTTGCATATCCTCATTTTCAATTGTCCTAATAAACCTTACTGGCTTAGATTGAAGTTCTGAAAGTGAGCGAGGTATTTTAAGACCTGTTATTTCAGAAAGAAGCTCAAGAAGTTCGAATTCATCCTTACCCTCTACGGCTTCCTCGCCTTTAAGCGCAGCAACAACAACCTTGTTGAATTTAAACGGGCTTGCTGTCGATAAAATAATCGTTTTTGTTGCATCTCTTGTTTCAAATAAATATTGGTCATACACATTTTTACCAACAGCAGTATGTGTATCCATAATATATCCATACGCTTCAAAGGTATCCTTTATTGCAAGCTTAGTATCCTCGTCATTGCAATAGCCACCCCAAAGAATTTCCGTAATTTTTTGCTTTGTTATATCCGGCACTTCATATTTTCCATTTTTCGAAAGCTCATCCATCCAAGTTTTTACCCTAAAACAATCGTTGCCAGTTATATCATATAAAAACCTTTCCAAATTACTTGAAATTAGTATATCCATTGAAGGCGATGCAGTAGTAAAAAAATCACGGTTACGGTCATACACGCCTGTATTTATAAAATCTGTCAGTACATTGTTTTCGTTAGATGCGCATATTAGCTTGTTTATAGGAAGTCCAAGCAGTTTTGCATAGTAGCCTGCTAAAATATCGCCAAAATTTCCTGTTGGAACAACGAAATTCACCTTGTCGCCAAGCTTAATTTCCTCATTTTGAAGCAAATCACAATATGACGAAAAATAATAAACTATTTGTGGCACTAACCTGCCCCAATTAATAGAATTAGCTGATGATAGCATAAATTCCTTTTGATTTAGCTCATTTCTAAATGCTTCATCTGTGAATATTTTTTTAACACCAGTTTGCGCATCATCAAAATTTCCATATATGCCACCAACGGTAACATTTGCACCCTCTTGTGTCGTCATTTGTAGCTTTTGAATATCAGACACACCACTTTGTGGGTAAAATACAGCAATTTTAGTTCCATCTACATCTTTAAAGCCTTCAAGAGCCGCCTTGCCTGTGTCGCCAGATGTCGCAACAAGTATGATTGCTGTGCGAGTATCATTTGTTTTGGTGATAGAACGGGTTAGTAAATGTGGCAAAATTTGAAGAGCTATATCCTTAAAAGCACAGGTACAACCATGCCAAAGCTCTAAAAAATACACTTGATTATTAAGCTTATATACGGGAGTTATACTTTCAGTATCAAATTTTTCTTTATTATATGCAGCCTTTATACATTCCATTAACTCATTATTAGAAAAGTCTGTTAAAAAACGGCTTAGTATATTTTCAGCACGTTCTACATAACTTGAATTTATAAGCTTTTCAATGTCTTTTAATGATAATTTCGGAAAGCTCTCTGGCACGAATAGCCCACCATCTGGTGCAAGCCCAGTTTTAATTGCCTCGGCGCTTGTGCAGTTGTAATTTTTACTTCGAGTACTATGATAATTCATAAAAAGTACCATTAACCTTTCTGGCTCACAAAAAGTTAACGAAAATTTTATCACACACTTATCGTGAGCCAGATAAGGTGTGCTTTGCACCCTACTGCGTTGTAAACAACGCCATGGTCGGGTAGAAATGGTACGAATGTCAATGTGCGTTTCGCCAAAGGCGAAAATTTCGCACTGATAATAAATTCCTGCGGAGCAATGTAAGTATGATAGGAATTTCTATCATACTTACCTCCTTTATCATACTATATAATAATATATTTTAAGCAAAATGTAAAGTGTTTTATCATAAAACAAGACGTCGCCACAATGGCAACGCCCTATTTTATGTAATTAAAATTCCATTAAATATTTTTTCATCAGACCATTTGCTTCAGAAGCATCTGCGCTAACAGTTATAGTAAAACTAATGTTAAACTTTTCTGCTAACTTTTCAAGATGCTCTAAAAATACATTAAGCTCACAAAAATCAGGGTTTACAATTTTGGTAATACTATCAATGAAAATGTGAGTTATATCATAATCCCTTGAAATAATTCCACATAAATAACCATAAAAAAGCATATAAAAGTTTAAACCAAAATCAGAGGTATCTGCAAGACGAACAGAAGATTTTAAATCAAACAAGAGCCTATTACCATTTGTAACACAAACGACATTACCTTTTTCCTCACCAGTTGCCTTGTTTACAATGTCGATTAATGTCTTGGTCTTACCTGCACCCTTTTGACCCATAATAATCTTTATCACTATTAAGCCCCCCTTTTTTATTTATAGAATACTACTTTTTAATGAACTTTACAAGCATAAAAATAAATAAATTTTATGCTTAAATTTTGTATATTATATATTTTTAAGGCGTGCTTCGAGTTCTGTTTTTTCAGCCTCATACCCCGGCTTACCTAAAAGCGCAAACATATTCTTTTTGTATGCCTCAACACCTGGTTGGTCGAACGGATTAACACCCAAAACATAACCACTTATTGCACAGGCTTTTTCAAAGAAATAAACCATATTACCAAAGGTATACTCATTAAGCTGTGGAATATTTATAACAAGGTTTGGAACTCCTCCATCTGTATGGGCAAGCATTGTGCCCTCCATAGCCTTTTGATTTATATAGTCAACAGTTTTACCATCAAGGAAGTTAAGACCGTCCAAATCCTCAGTATCTGCCTTTATAACAACATCAGTAGCAGGCTTTTCAACATTTAGCACAGTTTCAAACAGAACACGCATACCGTCTTGAATATATTGCCCCATTGAATGAAGGTCAGTAGAAAAATCAACTCCAGCAGTAAATATACCCTTGCCGTCCTTGCCTTCACTTTCGCCAAATAATTGCTTCCACCACTCTGTAAAATAATGAAGAGATGGCTCATAATTAACCATTATTTCAATATTTTTACCTTTTCTAAGCAGTGCATTTCTTGCAGCCACATATTTATAGCAATCATTTTTTTCAAGGTCACGCTCATTATATAATTCATAAGTCTCTGCCGCACCACGCATCATTTCATCAATATTTGCACCACTAACTGCGATTGGCAAAAGTCCAACAGCTGTTAAAACCGAATATCTTCCACCTACATCGTCTGGAACAACAAATGTTTCATAGCCTTGCTCTGTTGCAAGCGTTTTAAGCGCACCCCTTGATTTATCTGTCGTTGCGTATATGCGCCCCTTTGCGCCGTCCTTGCCATATTTTTTCTCTAAAAGCTCACGGAATACTCTAAATGCAATTGCAGGCTCCGTTGTGGTTCCTGATTTAGAAATTACATTGATAGATATTTCTTTGTCTTTCACAAGCTCAACAAGCTCTGCAAGATATGATGAGCTTATGCTGTTACCTGCATAGAAAATTTGCGTCTTTTGGCTATAATTTGCAAGTGGCGAGGATAAAAATTCAATTGCTGCCCTTGCGCCAAGATAAGAGCCACCAATTCCAATAACAATTAGAACGTCTGAATCACTTCTAATTTTTTCAGCCGATTTTTTAATTCTTGCAAATTCATCTTTATCATAGTCAAGTGGAAGATTTACCCACCCCAAAAATTCATTCCCTGCTCCACTTTTGCTGTGCAATAAATCATGAGCAACACCAATAAATTCCTTTTGCATAGAAATTTCACTTTGTGATAAAAAAGGTTTCGCCATTTTGCAATCAAAACTAATCTTTTTAGACATAACGTACCCCCTTATTGTAATGCAATTATTGTATTACATAATTATGGAAAAATCAATAACATTTGCAAATTTCATCTATTTTGCAGTAATAATCGAGGCATCTATCGTGTTTTTTCCTTGATTTACACGAATTTTAATTGGATATTCCTTTGTGTTTTTAATTTTCAAATCAAATGTGCCATAACTAACCGTCGCATCTTTCCCTTTTTCTATATATTGAACCTCCAGCTCGTGCTCATGCCTTTCAACAATTTCAAGCCCTGCTGCAAGCGCAGCATTATATATCGTCGTACTTACTTGGCAAATGCCACCACCATGCGCCATTACCTTTTCACCCTTGTAGTAAATAATTGCTTTCTCAAAGCCATTTTCCTTACTCCTTGGTCCAACTGTATCATTAAAAGAAAAAATTTCCCCTGGCTGTAAAGTTTGCTTGTTGATATCGTCAATTGACAAGGAAATATTTTTAAGGCGTGATTTTCTTTTATCTATGATTGGTGTAGAATAATTGCCAATAACCTGATTATTTTCAACCTTTGGTGTTTGTATTGGGGCTTGGGTTGGAGCTGGTGTAGTTTCAGCAAGGTTATTCCCAACAGAACACCCTGCTATAATTAAACTAATAAAAAATAGCATTACTATTATTTTTTTCATAAGCACCACTTTCTAAAATTTTATACTCTCTAATTTATTATTAGTATATTTTCACATATAATTCAATTGTTATTAATAAATGTTTCTTTTTTTAAAAAAGTATGATATTATATTTTAAAAATAGTATTAGGAGGCTAAAAATATGTCCGACCAAATAAGGCAAATATCAGAACGTATTAAAGCACTTCGTGAAATTGAAGGAATTTCACCAGAAACCCTTTCGGAACAGTTAAATATTGAGGTTGCAACATATTTAGAATATGAAAAAGGCGAAACGGATATACCTGTTAGCTTTTTATATGAGGTTGCAAGCAAGTTAAAGGTAGACCTAACTACAATTCTTACAGGTCAACAGCCAAAGCTTCAAATGTATTCCTTGGTAAAAAAAGGTGAGGGGCTTGATGTTGAAAGAAGTAAGCAATATAAATATAAAAACCTTGCTTATAACTTCCAAAATAAAAAGGCTGAACCATTTATTGTTACCGTAGAGCCACAAGACGATAATTCGCAAATTCATTTGAATTCGCACCCAGGTCAGGAAATTGACTATGTTCTTGAAGGAACAATAATTATCAGCGTTGGTGGGCATGAGCTTACCCTAAACCAAGGTGACACGCTTTATTATGATTCAAACTATCCACATGGTATGAAGGCAGTTGGTAATACACCTGCCAAATTCCTGGCAATAATTATTTAGGGGGTAAGTTTAAGTCTGAAAGAAACTTTCAGACTTAACCCTTGAATTTATTGCACCTGCGATATTTTCGCCTTTGGCGAAACGCAGATGTGCATATGACCATTTTATACCCGACCGTGGCGTTGTTTACAACGCAGTAGGGTACGAAGTACGCCTTATCTGGCTCACGATTTGGAGTAGGTCAAAAGTTTCATAAAATTTTGTGAGCCCGAAAGGCTAATGGTCATAATTATGAGTTTATTAGATAAATATTGTAAAAGCGATTATACATCGTATGAAGACTTTTTGCAAAATTATAGCGTTAAAGTGCCAGAAAATTTTAATTTTGCTTTTGATGTTGTAGATGAGCTTGCAAAAACCTCACCAAACAAACCAGCATTAGTTTGGTGCAATGATAACGACGAGGAAAGAATTTTTTCTTTCAAAGAAATATCAGAAATTACAGACAAAACAGCAAACTACTTTAAGTCGATTGGAATAGAAAAGGGCGATAGAGTTATGCTTATTTTAAAGCGTAACTATCAATTTTGGTATGCAATCATTGCGCTACACAAAATTGGCGCAGTTGCAATTCCTGCAACACATTTGCTAACTAAAAAAGACCTTATATACAGAAATAATGCCGCAGATGTTAAATCGATTATATCAACAAACGATAAAGATATATTAGAGCATATTGAAGCCTGCGAGAGTGAATCTCCAACGCTAAAAATTAAGGCAATCGCTAATGGCAAACGTGAGGGCTGGCTATCTTTTGATGAGGGCATTTCAAATGCTTCATCAGATTTTGCAAAGCCAACTGGTGAGGATATGCCACAAAATGAAGATATAATGCTTCTTTACTTTACATCGGGAACAACAGGTAACCCAAAAATGGTTGCACATAACTTTGAATATCCATTAGGTCATATTATAACCTCAAAATTTTGGCAGAACTCACAAGTGGGTGGACTGCACCTTACAGTTGCAGATACAGGCTGGGCAAAAGCAGCTTGGGGCAAGCTGTATGGTCAATGGCTGTGTGAAACATCTATATTTGTTTACGATATGGAAAAATTCGTTCCAAAATTATTACTTGACAAGTTAGTAAAGCATAAGGTTACATCATTTTGTGCCCCTCCTACTATATTTAGGTTTTTAATTAAAGAAAATTTAGAGAATTTTGACCTTTCGGCACTAAAATATTGCTGTATAGCAGGCGAGCCACTTAACCCAGAAATATTTTATCAATTTTTAAAGGCTACTGGGGTTAAGCTTATGGAAGGGTTTGGTCAAACTGAAACAATAGTAACCCTTGCAAATTTCCCTTGGATGGAGCCAAAGCCTGGCTCTATGGGCAAGCCTTCTCCTTTATTTAACATAGATATTGCAGATGGCGAGGGCAAAAGCTGTGCAGTCGGTGAAGAGGGCGAAATTGTTATCAAAATAGAGGGCAAGCCCCCCGTTGGTATGTTTTTAGGCTACCATAAGGACGAAGAGCTTACAAATAAGGTTTGGTATGATGGAGTATATCATACTGGAGACATAGCTTGGAAAGACGAAGATGGCTATTTCTTCTATGTGGGCAGAAGTGATGATGTTATAAAAAGCTCTGGCTATAGAATAGGGCCTTTCGAGGTTGAAAGTGCGCTTATAGAGCACCCTGCTGTAATGGAAACAGCTATAACCGCCGTACCAGACCCTGTGCGTGGACAAGTTGTTAAAGCTACCATTGTTCTAACAAAAGATTATAGCCCCTCGGAAGAGCTTAAAATCGAGCTGCAAGACCACGTTAAAAAGGTTACTGCGCCATATAAATACCCAAGAATTATTGAGTTTGTTGATGAGCTACCTAAAACCATTAGTGGAAAAATCCGCAGGGTTGAGCTTAGAGAAAAAGATGCAAATAAACAATAAATAGTATAAACAAAAATGACTACACAACTTCGTGTAGTCATTTTTGCTATTATGCTAATTTTTCTATATCATTACCGACAAATGAATATTTTTCATCCTTTAGCATATCTTCTACTACTTCTTCTAAAGTGATTGGCGTAACCGTATTATTGCTAATAGCTTTCACCATTGCAAGTATCATACGTTCTGATGAACAAATATCAGCTATTGTTTTAATCTCGCTGTAAGTTATTCCATCAATTTTTTGTTTCTTAACCACTTCAATTCCATATGTAGTAATATTAATGCATTCATTTTCGGTTTCATATTCTACTACATAATATTCGACACTTACAGACTCTGGAATATTATCTCCACAAGATATGTTTTTTGTTGAATAAAGAAATTTACGCATGATTCGCACCTCCATTTCCTCAGGTATTTTTATTGTCTGAATAATTATACATAAAATATTCGAAAATATCCAGTAAAACTCATCGCATAATATCGTATATTTCGACATTATTCGACAAATTCTGTGTAGATATTTATTGTTTATTGTCGAAACATCGTACTACTTGTAGAATATTTTAAAAACAATTTAATATTTATGATACATATTCCTATATTGGAAATCATTTTACATTGATATAACAGCCTTGCATGTGGTAACATTAATGGCAAGGGGGGTGCTTATTTTGTTCAATAAGATATTAACCAGCTTTAATGAGCTTTCAAGCATATCGTTAAAAGTTATTACGTATGGCACACAATTATCCTGTTTTTTGATATTTGCTGGGCTATGGGTTTACCTAACGAATGATTATTCAAGTAATTATAGCTATACATTAAATGAACTATCTAAAACCATTGCTGAAACCTC
>CAYVWT010000013.1:0-29390 GCA_964455565.1 uncultured Clostridiaceae bacterium
AAATATTATCTAATTTGTTGCAATATGGGCTTTGGTTATTGCGAGGTCTGCATGTTATAGAATTTGGGTTTTTTACTTTGCAAGATGCTATAGATTTTGCTAAGTTTTCAATAAAAACAGTAATGGACACTATGAAATTCCAAACAAGACTTAAAACAGTTGGGGGAGAAGTTGATATTTTGGTTATCAAACCAAATGAATCGTTTTGGATTAATAAAAAAGATTTACATAAATAATGGACAGTGAAAAGATGCTGTTGTAAGCAATGCTTAGGCTTTATATAACCATTACTTTTCAATCACTAACAAAAACAGCTTGCAGAATTTTCTGCAAGCTGTTTGTTTATCTATTTAAAAAATGGTGATACCAAAAGCATAGTTGATAAGGTTATTAAAATAATGGCTGTGCCCCAACCAACAATATTAGTAAATGGATTGTTAACATATTCACCCATAATATCCTTATCATTTATCAAAACCATCATACATATAAGCACAACAGGAAGAAGTATTCCATTTATTAGCTGTGACCATAAAATAATTGAAATAAGTGGTGCATTTGGTATTAGAATAATTGCTGCGGCTATGCCAATTATGCCAGTGAACAGCCAGTAAAACTGTGGTGCCTCGTCCCACGTTTTATCAATTCCTGCCTCGAAACCAAAAGCCTCACAAACATAAAATGCAGTTGCAATTGGAAGTATTGTGGCAGAGAAAACTGATGCAACAAAAAGACCTAATGCGAAAATTTGTGATGCAAATTCACCTGCGAATGGTTTAAGTGCCATTGCGGCATCCTTCGCCTCGGTTATTTGAATATTATTAACGTGCAGGGTAGAGGCACAGGCGATAATAATTGAAACAGCAACGATTATCGTCGCAAGAGAGCCAATCGCCACGTCCCATATAGTATATTTATAATCCTCAACGGTTAAGCCCTTTTCGATAACTGCGGATTGCATATAAAACTGCATCCACGGTGCTATCGTCGTACCAATAATGCCAACTATAAGGAATATATAATCAAAATCAACCTTAGCCTGTGGGTGAATAATTGCTGTGCCTATTTCTGACCAATTTGGCTTGCCCATAATTGCTGAAACAACATAGGTTAGCAAAAATAAGCTGAAAATTAAAAATATTTTTTCGGCAAGCTTATAAGTTCCTTTGACAACAAGAAACCAAACGGCGACGGCGACAATAGGCACAGATATATATTTGCTAACGCCAAAAATCTCCATACTGCCTGCAACACCTGCAAATTCGGTGGTTGTGTTTCCTAAGTCTGCAAGGAGCAAGCCAACAAAAATAAAAAATGTAACCTTAAGCCCAGCGTTTTCACGGATTAAATCTGCAAGACCTTTTCCTGTAACAATTCCCATTCTTGCGTTCATTTCCTGTACCACAAAAAGTACAATAAATGCAGGAATCATTGTCCAAAGCAGGTTATAGCCATAGGTTGCGCCAGCTACTGAATACGTTGTAATTCCACCGGCGTCATTATCTACGCTACCTGTAACAATTCCAGGGCCTACTATGGCAAGGAATATTGCTAAATTCCTCCAAAAAGGGGTTTTGCTTATTTTAGTAATGATATTCATAATTTATATTTTCCTTTTCCTGCGTTTCAATAATTCGTAAACAACGTCATCAATCACAACTATGCCGACCATTTTCATTTCGTGGTCAACAACAGGAAGTGAAAGCAGGCTATATTTTGAAATAATGTCTGCAAGTGTATCTATTTTTCCATCATCATAAACATATTTTATGTCCATATCCATAATACTGCTAAGTGTTACATCAGGGCTTGAAACGATAAGGTCCCTTAAAGAAACCGTTGCAATTAGTTTTTCGTTTGTATCTAAAACATATAGGTAATAGATAGAGTCAGACTCTGGCTTTAACCTACGCAATTCATCAATTGTGCTGGCAACCGTCATATTTTCATCAAATGAAATAAAGTCTGTCGCCATAAGGCTTCCAACCTTATTGTCGGCATATTCCATAAGCTCTCTAACTTCTTCGGCTGCGTCGTCTTCCATTTCGCTAAGAAGCTCTTCGGCTGCATCGTCTTCCATTTCGTCAAGTATGTCTGCAACCTCATCGGATGGCATTTTTTCAAGAACGTCTGCTGCTTTTTCGACGGTCATACTTTCGATAATGCTAATTTGTGCATCTGTTTCTAATTCTTCTAATACATCGGCGGCCTGTTCATCGTCAAGTGAAGCGAAAACTGCTGCCTGAGTTTTCCTGTCAAGCTCCTCAATAATATCTGCAAGGTCAGAAGCGTGCAGGGTTGAAAGCTTGGATGAAGATTTTGAAAGCTTTATATCGGTGTTTGAATAGCCAATTGTTTCGACCTCGTCCCACAATATAAGCTTGCTTGGCATTGTTTTGCCAAATAATTTCAATATTTTCTGTGTAAGCTTTGCCATTTCAAGCCTTCTAAGAAGCCCCTCCATACCAACATCAACTGCAACTACGAATATGTCATTTGATAATGTTGCAAGCCTTAAATCGTTAACACGAACAAGCTTTTTACCGTTTATATCAACAATTTGTTTATCTAAAATATTTTTAACAAGAAGCATATTTGCGCCGTGTAGTTCTTTTATCTCTACTAAATTATTGCACTTAATAAAATAAGCATTATTTTCTTCTAATATAGAAAAATTATTAAAGTCAAATATCTTGGAGCTACTGCCAATTTTTAATTTAACTGCAGTTACTTTTGGCATTAAAAAGTTAGTGTCAATTATTAAATCCTTTAAAACTCCGACAAATTTACCGTCTTCAAAATAAACTTTTTTGCCAATTACTCTACTTAGGTAAAAAATTGATACTGGAACCATAATGCCACCTCCAAATATTTATTAGACCTGTCCACTAACCCAACACGGTGGCGAAATTGGTCTTTTTCCCACCGTGCGCTCCATTCAGAACCCACCAATACATAAAGTATTGGTGGAACCTGCCTGAACCACCCGGCAAAAAAAATCCTCTATTATCCACTCGCGACGGGTTAGCGGACAGGTCTATTACAAAACAAAAATGCCTTCACCAAAAAATGAACATGGTGAAAGCATGATTAACTCATTACTCTCGTTCAAGTTTTAGCTCTACAAGGCGTTGAAGTTGCGTTAGGTTAAGCCTTGTTTTTCGGCAAAACCTGCTAACCAGCTAAGAGTGTCTCCATTCTTTTGCGGCAGCAACCCATATCCTTGAAGTAACCTCACCTACCGAGGAATACATTTCTATTTAAAATCATATCACTAATTGCTTTTAAAGTCAACCTTTTGTACTAATTTTCGTTTAAAATACCACAAAGCAAATAGCCATTTTAATGGGAAGTAGTATTAATTATAATTTTTGATCAAAAGCGCCCTGACGTACCCTTTGTCCTTCGAGGTGGAATCAATATAAAAACCTCTGCTGTAATAAAATTTTACAAGTGAAGCAATTTTTGCCCCAGTATGCAGTGAAAGGGTTTTAACCCCTAAGGATTCCATTTCAATGTCTACCATATTCATAAGTGACTTTCCTATGCCAAGGTTTTGACGTTCAAGGCTAACGCCAAATCTATAAAGGTAACCCTCGTCGCCATTTACTGCAACCCGAACGCTGCCAACAACCTTTCCATCAATAAATGCAACAAGCACAAGCCTGTTTTCAATGTCACTTGCAATATCATGATAGGTTTCGGTTAGCGCCGCTATGGTATCCAGCCCTGCAAGCTCGGCATATTTTAAAAATGCCTCGTGTGTTATTTTAGCAATATCTGCAATATCTGTTTTTTCTGCCCTGCGGACTGTAAAGCCTGTGTGTTGTTCGTTCATAATTTCACCCCATAAGTATTGCCATAACAGCTTTTTGTGCGTGAAGACGGTTTTCTGCCTCGTCAAAAATAACTGAAAATGGCGAATCTATAATTTCTGCTGTCATTTCATAGCCTCTGTAAGCAGGCAAGCAATGTAGAAAAATCGCATCATCCTTTGCGTGCGAGTATAACTCTTTATTTATCTGATAAGGCATAAAAATTTCCACTTTTTTAGCCTTTTCAGCCTCTTGTCCCATACTAATCCAAGTATCTGTGTAAACGGCGTCTGCGCCGGAAATAGCCTCGATAGCATCGTTTGTTTCAATGATTATTGAGCCTGTTTTTTTCGCTTGTTCCCTTGCGCCGTCCATAATTGCCGAATTACATTCATAGCCAACTGGGCTTGCAATTGAAAAATGCATACCAGCCTTTGCACACGCCTCAACAAGTGAGTGTGCTACATTGTTTCCGTCACCAATATATGCAAGCTTTAAGCCCTTTAAGGTTCCTTTGTGCTCATAAATTGTGAATAAATCCGCAAGCGCTTGGCAAGGGTGATGGTCGTCTGTAAGTCCGTTAATTATTGGAATCGAGCCAAATTTCGCCAAATCCTGTACATCACTCTGCTTGAAGGTTCTAATCATAATACCATCAAGGTAGCGTGATAAAACATTGGCTGTGTCATAAATGCTTTCACCACGCCCAAGCTGAATGTCGGTAGAGCTTAAAAATAGAGGATTTCCACCAAGTTCGGACATACCAACCTCGAAAGACACACGAGTACGAGTGGACGACTTTGCAAATATCATACCAAGTGATTTCCCTTTTAAAATATTGTGAGGAATACCTGCTTTTGTCTCTTTTTTAAGCTTTTCTGTTAATGTTAATATCTGCTCAAATTCCTCGATGGATAAATCTGCAATGGTTAATAAATGTTTCATAACAACCCTCCTAAAACTTTTACAAATTCGTCAATATCGCTTTCAGTTACAATGAGAGGAGGAAGAACACGAAGAATAGAGGTTCCAACCACACCACAAAGAAAGCCATTTTCAAATAGATTTTTGTTAATATCTGTGGCGTTAACAGAAAGCTCGATACCTATCATTAAGCCCCTGCCTCTAATTTCAATTATTTTATCCGAATGGAGTGAATTTAATTTATCTATAAAATATTCACCCATTATTTTAGAGTTGTGGACTAAGTTTTCGCCCTCAATTGCTTCTAAAACAGCAAGCCCAGCCCTACAAGCAAGTGGGTTGCCACCAAAGGTTGTTCCGTGGTTACCTGGCTCAAAGGCGCAAACTGACTGCTTTGCGCAAACTGCACCAATAGGCACGCCCCCGCCTAACGCCTTAGCAAGTGTGAAAATATCTGGCTCTACGCCATAATGCTCATAGCCGAAAAGGGTACCAGTTCTGCCAATTCCTGTTTGAACCTCATCATAAATAAGGATTATTCCATTATCATCACAAAGCTTTCTTGCAAGCATTAAGTATTCCTTTGTAAGTGGATAAACCCCACTTTCCCCCTGTATAACCTCTAATATAATTGCGCACGTATTTGGCGTAACTGCATTTTTAAGCGCCGAAGCATCATTTATAGGAACGTGAATAAATTTAGGAGTTAGTGGCTTATATGGCTGTTGATATTTTTCCTGCCCTGTTGCCGCAACCGTTGCAAGGGTACGTCCGTGAAAGGAATTTACCAGCGTTATAATCTCGTTTTTGTGCCCCTCGCCTTTTTTGTAAAAATTCATCCTTGCAAGCTTAATGGCGCCCTCATTTGCCTCTGCGCCACTATTAGCGAAAAATACTCTATCAGCACAGGAAACCTCTACTAATTTTTTAGCAAGCAGTGCTTGGTTTTCAACATAATACAGGCTTGAAGTATGTAAAAGCATATCAACCTGTTCATGTAGTGCCTTTTTTAAAGTTGGGTGACAATGCCCAAGGGCATTAACTGCAATTCCACCCATAAAGTCTGTATATTTTTTACCATCAGTTGCATATAAATGCACACCCTCGCCACGTTCAAAACAAACAGGGGTTCTGTCGCCAAAGGTATTCATATAGTATTGTTTGTCGATTTCTTTAATTTCGTTTAAATTCATTTGATTCACCTCATTTATAATTATACACCATTATGCATAAAAATGCAAGAACTATTTTTAGTTAAATTCAAAAATATCTACTTGGTTAAACATATTCATTATTGACTGCCTTAGACCACTATTTTGCTCGTTTTCAAGTAAATAATCATTTTCAAGTATATCATTTGCAACCTCGCCTGCCTTGGTTAAAAGCTCCATATCTGTGTATATGTTTGCGATTTTAAGCTCTGGCAAACCGTGCTGACGTGTGCCGAAAAACTCGCCAGGTCCACGCAGTTCAAGGTCTTTTTCTGAAATTTTAAAGCCATCATTAGTTTCTTTCATAATTGACATTCGCTGTTTCGTAACGCTGTTGCCACCTTGGCAAAATAGAACACAATATGACTGCCATTGCCCACGCCCAACCCTACCTCGCAATTGATGAAGCTGTGAAAGTCCAAAGCGTTCGGCATTTTCAATAATCATTAGGCTTGCATTTGGAACGTTAACGCCAACCTCAATAACGGTTGTGCTAACAAGAGCATTTATTTCGCCATTTGCAAAACGGCGCATAATTTCGTCTTTTTCCTTTGGTTTAAGTCTGCCGTGAATCAGCCCAACTGTATAGCCACAAAGAATATTTTTTTTTAGCTCTTCTGCAAAGGTTGTGGCAGATTTCAGTTCAAGCGTTTCGCTTTCTTCAACAAGTGGACATACAATATACACCTGCCTGCCCTCTGTAAGCTGTTTTATAACAAAAGAATTAATGCGCTCTCGCATACCCTCATCAACAGCAAACGTTTCAACTAATTTTCTTCCAGGGGGCATTTCGTCTATAACAGAAACGTCAAGGTCACCATATAAAATTAAGGCAAGTGTCCTCGGAATAGGCGTTGCTGTCATAACCAAGGTATGCGGTGAACTGCCCTTTTCGGCAAGTGCGGCACGTTGCTTAACGCCAAAACGATGTTGCTCGTCTGTAACTACAAGCGCAAGGTTTTTAAAGGTAACACCACTTTGAATAAGTGCGTGAGTGCCAATAACTATGTCTATCACGCCATTTGCAATTTTTTCGTATACATCCTTTTTTTGCTTTGCGCTTAGGCTTCCAGTAAGTAGCGCAACTTTTATATTTTGGTTATCAAATATTTCGGTTAGTGATTTAAAATGTTGCTCTGCAAGGATTTCCGTTGGCACCATCATAGCTGCCTGTGTGCCATTATGTACAGCGACGAGCATACTAATTGCGGCAACAATCGTTTTGCCACAACCAACATCACCTTGAACAAGCCTGTTCATTGGCTTAACCTTTTTTAAATCAGCAATAATTTCATAAGTAACACGCTCCTGCGCAGAGGTAAGCGGAAAAGGAAGGGTTTTAATAAAGCTTTCCACATTTTGGTCATTACAAAGTGGCGTGCCACAAAGCTCTACACGCCTTTGTTTAAGCAGGCGAAGCCCTAATTGAAGAAGCAACAGCTCTTCAAATGCAAGGCGACTTCTTGCATATTCAAATTTTTCAAAATTCTCTGGAAAATGTATATTTTTAACTGCATAATCAATACCACATAATGTATATTTTTCACGCACCCAGTTTGGCATACCTTCGGTAAATTCATCTATATATGGCATACAGTTTTCCATTGCAACTTGGAAAACCTTTTGTGTAAGCCTTGCAGTTAGTGGATAAATAGGCACAATCCTGCTTGTGAATTTACTGCTGTTTTGAGATGGCTCAAATATAGGGTTAGTCATTTCTAACTTGCCATTTTTAACAGTAACCTTGCCATAAAAAATATATTCTGTGGATAGGTTAAGGGTTTTAACTAACCAATCTTGGTTAAACCAAGAAATTACAGCACTACCTGTGGAATCTGCTACCGTAATGCGCTGAATAGACATTCCACGCCTTATATTGTTATTCTTCATAACCGAAAATGGCTTTGCCTTAATGCAAACATTCTCGCCATCAATAACATCTGCAATGTTTTTAACCTGTGACCTATCCTCATAGTCACGAGGAAAAAAGCACAGCATATCATAAATTGTGAAAATGCCGAGCTTATTAAATAGCTTTGCACGTTGTTTGCCAACGCTCTTTACCTTACTTATTTCGTTTTTTAACATAATTACTCCACAGAAATTATATAATAATAAAGTGGTTGTCCGCCATTATGCACCATAATGTCACACTTAGGATATAGCGCTCCAATTTCATTTGAAAGGCTCTCGGCAATGTTGTCGTTTATGTCCTCACCATAAAATATAGTAATAACGTAGGAATTTTTATCAATTAGTTTTGCAATAATTTGTGTTGCAACATCGTTAGGGTTATCGCCTAAAACGGTGATTTTATCCTCTTCCATACCCATAATGTCGCCAGAATTAATTTGCATATCATCAAATTCGGAATCACGAGCGGCAAAGGTTACAAGACCAGTTTTAACCTGCGAAATTGGCACGGTCATATTATTAATATTTTCTTCAATGGAAGCAGATCCATCAAAAGCAAGAACAGCGCCAATTCCTTGTGGAATGGTTTTTGTTGGTATAACAATAACGTTTTTGTGAGTAAGCTCATTTACCTGCCCAGCCGCAAGAATAATATTTTTATTATTAGGCAGTACGAAAATATTTTTTGCATTAATCTCGTCTACCGTCTTTAAAATATCGTCGGTGCTTGGGTTCATACTTTGCCCACCCTTAATCATACCATCAACGCCAACATCTGCAAATATCTGCTCTAAGCCCTCACCAGAGGCAACAGCAACAATGCCGTACTCTTTTGGTGGCTCAGATTTATCAGTTTCACTTGAAATTGTTTCACTATGTTCAAGCTTCATATTATCAATTTTTATGTTTGAAAGGTCGCCAATTTTAACTGCTTGTTCAAGCACAAAACCAGGCTGGTTTGTGTGAATATGAACCTTTACAATATCTGCATCCTCAATAACTAACATAGAATCGCCCTTTTGCTCGATAGCCGCACGGAAGGGAGTTATGCTGTAATTAAGAGATTTTTTTGTTATAATAAATTCTGTGCAATATATAAATTTAATGTTATCTGTATCAATTGTAACACTACGTTTTTGTGTATTTTCATTTATAAGTGGATTATTAGCTGTAATTTCCACGCCCTTAAGTGCAGAAACAGCGCCCTCTAAAATTACAACAAGCCCCATTCCACCTGCATCAACCACATTTGCTTGCTTTAAAACAGGTAGCATATCTGGTGTTTTGTTTAGTGTTTCCCTTGCTTTTGCAACAACCTTTTCGGCAAATTCTAAAATATCCGTTGTCTCCTCTGCAATTTCCACAGCGAAAGTGGCAGTTTCCCTTGCAACAGTAAGAATTGTGCCCTCGGTTGGTTTCATAACTGCCTTGTAGGCTGTATCACTACCAGCTTTAAGTGCCGCCGCAAGCTGAATAGTGTTTATTGTACGCATACCTTTTAGCCCTCGTGAGAAGCCACGAAAAAGCTGGGAAAGAATAACCCCACTGTTCCCCCTTGCACCACGAAGTGACGAGGCAGCAACATAGTCACTTATTACACCAACAGAAGAGTCATCTCGTGACAAAAGGTCACGAGCCGCCGCATTAATAGTCATAGACATATTTGTTCCAGTATCACCGTCTGGAACTGGGAAAACATTAAGGTCATCCACCATTTTTTTATTATTTTCAAGGTTATTAGCACCACTAATTATTATTTTCTTGAGCATTTGACCGCCTATTATGTTCGGCAAAATGTCACCTCCGTATACTATTAGTCAACACGAACACTTTCAACATTCACGTTAATTTGTTTCACAATAAAGCCAGTAAAATTTTCAACTCTGTATTTAACGCTTTCAATAATACTGTTTGATGTAACTTTAATATTAACACCATATTCAACAACAACGTGAATATCTATTGAAAGCCCACCTTGGTCAACAAAAACCTTAATGCCCTTGCTTGCCAAATCCTTTTTAAGTAGTGCAACAAAACCATCTGTTTTATTTCTGGTAGCCATACCCACAACACCATAACAACGCATAGCAGCATCCCCAACAAGAGTCGCTATTACATCTGTTGAAATTGTAATTACCCCATTACTATTTTCAATTTTTGCATTCATAATAATACCTCCGATAAAATATAACAAATATAATATACCAATATAATATACATTTTAATATAAAATTATGAAAATTACAAATGTTATTTCTAAAAATGGATAAAAAACGCAAATTTTTCATACAATATTTTTAAAAGCAATGGAGGGTAAATGAAAAAACGAATAGTATATCCGATAATTGGAATTATAAGTGGACTTTTAAATGGTGCTTTGGGAACAGGGGGAGGAACGGTAGTTGTTTCAGCCTTAGAGCGCCTGCTTGGAGTTGAACCACACAAGGCGCACGCAACAGCAATTGCAATAATTTTGCCAATAACAATTGTTTCATCAATTTTCTATTTAAAGCATGGGCTTTTAGATTTTAATGCAACATTAGTTATAGCAGCGTCTGGAATGGTCGGTGGCTTTATTGGTGCAAAGCTTTTAAACATTGTGCCAACCAAAATAGTAAAAATGATGTTTGGTGCATCTATGGTGCTTCTTGGCATACGAATGCTGTGGAGGTAATATTATACAAATGACATATTTAATATTAGCAGGATTAACAGCTGGAATAATAAGTGGAATGGGAATTGGTGGTGGGCTTTTGCTAATTCCAGTATTAACGCTTGTTTTAGGCTATGGGCAAAAAGTTGCTCAGGGTATAAATTTATTATACTTTATACCAACAGGAATTGTTGCACTTTATGTGCATTATAAAAATAAGGCGATAGATGTTCGCCTTGCCTTAAAGCTTGCATTTTACGGAATTATAGGGGCAAGCGTGGGTTCTATACTTGTGGGCATACTCCCTGCAGATATTTTGAGGCGCCTATTTGCAATTTTCATAATGATTATGGGCTTATTTGAATTTTATTTAGGCTATAATAATGATTGACGTTTTTAGCAAGATAATATATAATATGTTATATCTTTAACGAGGGGGTTATTTAGGGTGAATAGAGTATACAATTTTTCAGCAGGTCCATCAATGTTACCAGAGCCAGCGCTTAAAAAAGCGGCAGAGGAAATGCTGTGCTATGGGACATCTGGAATGGGTGTAATGGAGATGAGTCATCGCTCCAAAGTTTATGAAGAAATAATTTTTGGTGCGGAGAAATTACTAAGAGAACTTATGGATATTCCAGATAACTATAAAGTGTTGTTTTTGCAGGGTGGTGCTTCCAGTCAATTTGCTATGGTGCCACTAAACCTTATGAAAAAGAGTGGCAAGGCAGATTTTGTAATTACAGGTCAGTGGGCTAAGAAAGCAGCTGAGGAAGCAGCACGCTATGGCATAGTTAACAAGGTTGCATCAAGTCAAGATGCAGTATTTAACTATATTCCAGAGCTTGATGAATCTAAATTTGATAAGGATGCATCATATTTCCATATAACAACTAATAATACAATTTACGGTACAAGGTTTACAAAGCTTCCCAATACAGGCGATGTGCCATTGGTTGCAGATATGTCATCAAACATACTTTCACAGGTTTATAATGTAAGCGACTTTGGCTTAATATATGCAGGCGCACAAAAAAATATGGGGCCAGCAGGGCTTACTGTTGTTATAATCCGTGAGGATTTAATCGGCAACGCTATGGATATAACACCAACAATGTTTAATTATAAAACTCATTCGGAAAATGATTCAATGTATAACACCCCACCTACATATTCGATTTATATGATGAAGCTTGTTTTAGAATGGCTTAAAGACTTAGGTGGTATTCCTGCTATTCAAAAAATTAACGAGGAAAAGGCACAAATTCTTTATGATTTCCTCGATAATTCAAAAATGTTTAGTGGCACAGTTGTTAAAAAGGACCGTTCAATAATGAATATTCCGTTTATTGCAAATACAGATGAGCTTAACGATAAATTCTTAAAAGAGGCAAGTGCTAATGGCTTTGTTAATTTAAAAGGTCACAGAAGCGTTGGCGGTATGCGTGCAAGCATATACAATGCAATGCCAACTGAGGGCGTTGTTGCACTTGTAGAATTAATGAAAAATTTTGAGGCTACAAATCAATAGAAGGGATTGACGATAAATTGTATAAAATTCTTACACTTAATAAAATAGCAGAATGTGGTATGAATCAGTTGGATAGCAATAATTACACTTGGGGCGATAATATCGAAAGCCCAGATGCAATAATTCTTCGTAGCTTTGCAATGCACGATATGGAGCTTCCCAAAACACTAAAAGCAGTTGCTCGTGCAGGTGCAGGTGTTAATAATATACCAATTGAAAAATGTAGCAAGGAGGGAATAGTAGTTTTTAACACTCCTGGTGCAAATGCAAATGCAGTTAAAGAAATGGTCATTGCATCACTATTTTTATCTTCAAGAAAAATTGTTGATGGTATTGCTTGGGTGCAAACTCTTTCAGGCGAGGGAGAAAATGTTCCAAAGTTAGTTGAAAAAGGCAAATCCGCCTTTGCAGGCCCAGAAATAAAAGGCAAAAAGCTTGGTGTTATTGGTCTTGGTGCTATTGGTGTTATGGTTGCAAATGCTGCCAATTCACTTGGTATGGAGGTTGTTGGCTTTGACCCATACATTTCAGTAGATGCAGCTTGGGGGCTTTCTCGTGCTGTTGGAAAAGCAAAAGGGCTTAAAGAATTATACGAAACCTGTGATTATATTACACTTCACGTTCCGTTAAATGCTGAAACAAAAGGAATGATAGGTGAAGAGGCATTTGAATCAATCAAAAATGGCGTTAGAATAATGAACTTCTCTCGTGGAGAGCTTATTGATTCAGAGGCAATTATTAAAGCAATGTCAAATGGCAAGGTTGCTTGCTATGTAACAGATTTCCCAACTGCCGAAATGATTGGTGTGCCATCAATTATTACAATCCCTCACCTTGGGGCATCAACACCTGAAAGTGAAGATAATTGTGCTGTTATGGCGGCTCAAGAACTTCATGAGTTTTTGGAAAACGGAAATATAATAAATTCTGTAAATTACCCAAATTGTACATTAGAACGTGGAACGCAAGTTCGTGTTTGTATAACTCACCGTAATATACCTAATATGTTAGGTCAAATTAGCTCATTATTTGCAAGCAAAAATGTAAATATTTCTAATATGTTAAATAAAAGTAAGGGTGACTATGCGTACACTATTGTAGATGCAGATGACCACCCAGGTGAAGATTCAATTGCTGGAGTAAGCGCAATTGATGGTGTTTTAGGAGTTAGAGTTATAGTATAAACAAAAACCGTTAAGAAATCTTCTTGATTTCTTAACGGTTTTTTCATTTATATGTTTTTAAACACAAATTAGTCTCACCATTTGTTTCAAGTGAAATTTTATTAAATTTGTTTTTGACTATTTTAAAGCAGTCTAATATGTCTGGGTCGAACATACCACATTCTCCGTTTGTTATCATCTCAACAGCAGTTTTGTGCGGTAGCTGTGCTTTGTGAAGCCTAACACTTGTAAGGGCATCATATACATCAACAATTGCAACCACTCTTGCTATAAAAGGAATTTCTTCACCATATAATTTATCTGGGTAACCACTTCCGTCCCATCTTTCGTGATGGTATTTGCAGGTATCATAACAAACCTTAATAAATTTATCATCAAAGACACCTTTGAATTGAGAAATTATTTCCGAGCCTTTTAAAGAATGTAGCATAATTATTTCACGTTCTTCTTTATTAAGCTTGGACTTTTTAAAAAGGATATGGTCTGGAACAAAAATTTTACCTATGTCATGTAGGGCTGCTGCCATTGAATAAATTTTTATATCACTTTTTGAAAAATTATATTTGTCTTTTTTTTCTTTATGAATACATTTTAATAATACCTCAGTATATGAGCGTATTCGCTTTACGTGCGCAACACCATCAAGGCTTCTATACTCGATTAATGATGTCATCAAATCAAGCACTGCTCCCATTTCTATAGACTGTGCGCTTAAAAGTTCTGATATGTTATATACAGGCTTTTTTTCTTCTGGCACTTAAACATCACCTTTACTTATTTGTGTACTAAAATATACTTCTTGATTAATTATATAATATCAAAAAGAAATGTCAAGTATAATGTAATAATTATTCATTAGATAGCTATAAATTGAAAATTTCAATTGATCTTTCCAAAATTCCATTTAAGTAAGCTAAAATTATGCCATAGTTTGTAATGCTTACATTTGCATCACAACAACAATCCATTCTTGTCTGCATAATTTTTTTGTTAAGCATACACGAGCCACAGTGTATAACAAGGTCATATTTTTCTAAATCCTCTGGAAAATCCTGTCCCATTTTGAATTCAAAAACAAGGTCTTTTTTTGTATATTCTTTAAGTAGCTTTGGGATTTTCACTCGCCCTATATCCTCGTGTGAATGGTTGTGGGTACAGCTTTCAGCTATTAAAATGCGAGAGCCATCTTTTAGGTTTTCAACAGCATAAACACCATCTACAAAAGTTTTCAAACCCCCTTTATATCGTGCAAACAAAACCGAAAAGCCTGTAAGCTTTATATTAGGTGGCACAACAGAATTAACAAATTTGAATGCCTGTGAATCGGTAACAACTAAATCTACATCTTTAATATCATCAAGGGCAGATTCCAGCTCGCTATCCCTTACAATATAGCTTTTTATGCCATGGTCAAGGCAGTCACGCATAAGCTGAACCTGTGGCAAAATTATCCTGCCCTTTGGTGCTTCGGAATCAACAGGAATAACCATAATAACCTTGCTGTTATATTCTAAAATATCGCCAAGAATGGTTTCAGGCACTTCGTTTTCGCTTAGCTTACTAATTAAAATATCCTTAAATTCAAGAATACCCCAATTTTTGTCAGCAGAAACAAATACAGCATCTTTAAATTTACCCTTTATTAATTCTAATTCATCGGTTGAAATAGAATCAATTTTATTTACAACAGTAATATATTTAATGCCATATTTTCTAAAATCCGCTATTGCAAGCTTATGTGTATCCTCATCAATTTCGGCAGCGTCCATAACGTATATTGCAAAGTCGGTGCTTTGAAGAACCTTTCTTGTGCGCTTAACCCTAACTTCTCCAAGCTCTGTTGAATCATTAAGCCCAGCAGTATCGATAAAAACAACGGGTCCAAAGGGAAGAAGCTCCATAGCCTTTGTAACAGGGTCTGTGGTTGTTCCTTTTACAGACGAAACAATAGAAATTTCCTGCCCAATAATTGCGTTTAAAAGTGATGATTTACCAGAATTCGTGTTTCCAAATATAGCGATATGCTTTCTATTTGAGTTAGGTGTAGTGTTCATAACATAGTTTTATACTAATTCTCGTTAAAATGATTAATCATTTTGCGGTTAATTTTCCGTTATGTGTCGTTACAGAACCGTTGTCAATGGACAAACCATTGCCAAGAACCTGTGCCTAACCTAACAAAAAATTATCACGCAAACTTTCATAACATTTTAAACGAAAATCAGTATTAGAGATATAAATCTCTTTCCCCTTTCTTTAATTTTATTAGGTTGTCAATTACAATTTTTTGAATATCCTCACGTTCAATCTTTTCAACCTCGCCTGCAATAAATTCATCTCCTATTTTGATTAGGTCTTCATCGCCATAGTCTAAAATATATTCCATAAGCGTCATTAACGCATTTGGTTGGCATACATATTGTATTGTGCCTGCCCTTGCAAGCTGCATAAATCTATCACCAGTTCTTCCTTTTCTGTAACAAGCGGTGCAATAGCTTGGTATGTATTTGTCCTTTATAAGCTCTTTTATTATTACCTTAGGGCTTCTATGGTCGGCAATCTCGAACTGCTGAATATCCTTACCGTTTTCAGAGGCTTTATAGCCACCAACGCCAGTGCTCGAGCCTGCGCTTATCTGTGAAACACCATATTTTAAAAGCTCACGCCTTGTTTTGGCACTCTCTCTTGTTGATAATAAAATACCAGTAAACGGAACAGCAATGCGAATAATTGCCACCATTTTTTTAAACGTATCATCATTGGGGATATATGGGAAATCGTTTAAATTCATACCCTCTGCCTTTTTAAGGCGTGGAACAGAAATTGTATGAAAGCCAACTCCAAAGGTTTTTTCAAGATGCTCGTTATGTAGCATAAGCCCTAAAACCTCGAATTTTGGATCATACAAGCCAAAAAGAACTCCTGCTCCAACATCATCAATCCCTCCCTGCATTGCCCTGTCAAATGAGGTTAAATGATAGTCAAAATTACTTTTCAAGCATTTAGGGTGAACATTTTCGTATGTAGGCTGATGATATGTTTCTTGGAACAAAATATATGTACCAATGCTTGCATTATGTAGTTTTTCATAATTTTCAACTGTGGTTGCTGCAACGTTTACGTTAATTCTGCGAATTTCGCCATTTTCAAGCCTTGTGCTATACACAGCATCAATTGCGTCTAAAATATAATCAATGCCACAGTTTACAGGGTCCTCGCCTGCCTCGAGTGCAAGCCTTTTATGCCCCATTTTTTCAAGAATTTTAACTTCTTCTTGAATTTCATCCCTTGTAAGCCTTTTCCTGCAAAAACTATTTTCACGCTTATACCCACAATATGTACAGTTGTTTACACAATAATCACTAACATATAGAGGGGCAAAAATAACAACTCTGTTGCCATATATTGAATTTTTAATATCCCCTGCAACCTTGAAAATTTCCTTTAAATGTTTTTTGTCCTCCGTCATAAGTAGAGAGGCAATTTCACTATGAGATAACCCCTTTAAACCCTTGGCTTTTTGCAAAATTGTGTTAATTTCCTCATCGGTAGGTAGCTTTGCTTTTTCTAAAAGGTCTTGTATATAATCCTTATCAATAATCAATTTTAGTTCCTCCACTCTTTATGGTCGCCCCTTGACATATCTACCGTAGAGCCGATGCTTTGAATTCTTTTGCCAATGCATTTAAGGCACTTAGTTGCCTCGTCATTGGTGCAAATTTTGCCATCATATAGGCTGTATTTACTGCGAACGCTTATCGGTGATAAATTAGGCATTACAACATTTGCCCCTGCCATAATCCCTTTTTCTCTGCCGTTTGAATCAATAGTTCCAAGCGCTGTGGTTGAAGGGAGAAGAGCCTCTGGTAATATTAAGCGCACAAGTGCTATCATAATTAATGTTTTTTCAGCCGTTCCACCATTTTCAGTTCCAAGTGGAGTGTCAATATGTGGAATAAAAGGCCCAATTCCTACCATTTGTGGGCTTAATTCTTTTAAAAACAAAAGGTCATTAACTAAATCATCATCAGTTTGGTTTTGTAGCCCAACCATAAACCCTGCGCCAACTTGAAAGCCAATGTCTTTTAAATCATAAAGGCAACGCTTTCGGTTTTCAAAGCTCATATTAGGGTGCAATTTTTCATATAGCTTGGGCGAAGCAGTTTCGTGCCTTAATAGGTATCTATCTGCCCCTGCATCAAAATATTTTTGATATGTACTACGAGGCTTCTCGCCAATTGATAACGTAATGGCGCAGGTAGGATAACGCTCTTTTATGCGCTTAATTATTGTGGTCATTATATCCTCGGTGTAAAAATCGTCCTCGCCACCTTGAAGCACGAATGTTCGAAAGCCAAGGTCATAACCCATATCGCAAATATCCAGTATTTCACCCTCGCTAAGTCTGTATCTTTCAGCATTTTTATTGCCAGCACGTATGCCACAATACACACAATTTTGCTTACAATAATTTGTAAATTCAACTAACCCACGCATATATACTGTGTTTCCATAATGCTCTGCTTTTTTTTGAGACGATTTCCGAAACAAATATTTTATATTATCCTCGTTCATATTGCCAAGCAATAATAGAAATTCTTCACGGCTTAGAATATTATTTTCATATAATTTATCTATAAGAGTTTTCATATTGCCTCCTCAAATTTCCTTTTTTGATATAGCAGTTTTAACAGTAACGTGAGGTATATTGCCAAGCTTTCCAGTTAAACCGTTTATTTCATCTAACGAGCCTATTACAGTTAGCGAAACAACGCCAATTTTCCCATCATCAAAAGGCAAACCCATTCTGCCCCTAATTATACTTTTAAAATCAGACACTACGCTATTAAATTCCTTTTGGCACAATTCTGGCTCCTCTAAAATAGCACTAATAACAGCAACTTTTTTCATATTTAACCCCTCCAATTATTATAAAAAAAACTTTCCTAAAAAAGGAAAGTTTAATATAACAAAAAGGATACACCATTTTGCATTATAAATTTCCTTCCAAATTAGATTTCTCTTTTTTGTTAGGTGCGTAATAATTTCAATATATAAAATTGAAATTGTTACCATAACTATTATACAATCGATTAAAGAGTATTCTCTATTCGATTGAATTGTTTGTTAAAATATTATCAAATTATTCATCGTTTGTCAAGACTTTTCAGTATTCAATAAAATTTTAGTAATAAAAGCGTTAACGACATCCTCGTCAAACTGTGTGCCAACACATCTTTTTAGCTCAGCAATTGCCTCCTCTTGGGATAGTGCATCTTTATATGCTCTCACACTTGTCATTGCGTCATAAGCATCTGCTACTGTTAAAATTCTTGTAATCAAAGGTATATCCTCGGCATTTATTCCACTTGGATAGCCAGAACCATCTAATTTTTCGTGGTGTTTTAGTATGTGGTCGGATAATTCTGTCATTTCATTTGTCGAGCTTAATATTCTGTATCCAATTTCAGGGTGACGTTTTATTTCGTCAAACTCGACATCGGTTAACTTAGATGGCTTATTTAATAACTCTTCGCTTAAAGCAATTTTGCCTATGTCGTGTATTAGCCCGACAACCTTTAATTTATTAACCTCATTTTTGTTTAAGTCCATTGCCGTTCCTATGTTAACACAAATCTCGCTTACCCTTCGTGAATGAGCCTCCTCACGAGGATTTTTCTCATATAGAGTATGTAAGAGCGTGTTAATAGTTTTCCCTCTCATACTCGATGTTTCAATTAGTTTATGCTTATACATAAAATCATCAGCATTTTTGAAAACTATATCCAAATCATCACCAATATTTTTCTTAATATAATACCCAAGAGAAATTGATATATTTATAGAATGCACTTTTGTGTTGCTACACCCATTACGTATTTTATTGATAATTTTTTTTGTTTCCTCAGAATCAGTTTTTGGGAGAACAATAATAAATTCATCCCCACCCCAACGAGCAATAATATCCTGTGGGCGGCAAGAAGCCTTAATGATATTAGCAATTTTTTGCAAAATTTTGTCACCAATTTTATGCCCATAAACATCATTTGTGAGCTTTAAACCGTTAACGTCACCAATAATTACAGATATTGGAAGATTATTTTGGCTATCTATTTTTTCAAGTTCTTCATCCAAATATCTTCTGTTATGCAGACCAGTTAACGAGTCGCAATAACTGTTGGAAATAATTTCCTTTTCGTACTCCTTACGCTGTGTTATGTCGTGAATAATGCCTAAAACCTTATATGGCTTGCCATTATTATTTAGCAAAAGCTTTGCCTTTGAATATACATATCTTTCCGTATTATCCGATATGCGTAAAATTTTAAATTCTTCTTCATAACCTGCGTTATTAATAATTAAGTTTTCAAGTGCATCGTCTAACTTTTGTCTATATTCGGGTAAGACAACCTTTTGAACAGCATCTAATGGTATGTTTTCAGTTGTGCTTTCTACACCATATATATACATAGCCTCTTCTGAAGCCCAAATTGTTTTGGTTTGTAAATCAAGCTCCCAATTGCCAACATGGGCAATAGTCTGTGCAAGCCTTAGGCGTTCTTCGTTTTTTCGCAGGTCATCGTGTTGTATGCTAATTTTATTTAACATATTGTTAATAGCAATTGATATAACGGAAAGTTCATCTTTCCCACTTGAAGGCAATGTATCAAGGGTCTTAACGGATAAATCTATGTTATTAAGATATTTTGTCATTTTAAAAATAGGTCTTGAGATGTATATCGTTATACTAACAAATATAATAATAATTAAAATCAAAATTAACAATGAATAAATAGACTGCACCATTTGCATATGCAATAAGCCACTGCTATAAGTTGCCATTGGTCTTGTCATAAAGATAACAATTGAAGCCTTTTCATTTGTAGGGTTTGGAAGCATTATGTATGCCGAAATAGCATCTTTTTTGTCACTTATCTGAGTTACAGATGGAGCATTCTGCAGCTTTTCAGCTACAATACTATCTAAATCGCTCACATTCAAAAATGAAATTTTGCTATTAGTAATTTTTTCGTAGCTTGCAATTGTAGCATCATCAATTAGCCTGCCAATAACAAGTGTGCCATTTTCAGGAGACATAAGCAAAGAATCAGTTGCTTTTGACATCGATACATCATAAAATTTATTATCGCTGTTTATTATGAAGGTTGAATCTTGCCCCTGCTTTAAATTTTTCACATTTTCAGTAATGCCTACAATCAAATTATCAGGTAGCTTAGTAAATTCCTGCTTTTCAAGGTCTAAACCAATTTTGTTTATAACATTATTGCTTTTATTATAATGAATTATCAAATTAACATTTAGGGTACCAAGACTTTCCGCGTTTAGGTTATTCTCTACATACGTTTCGTTTTGCTGGTTAATATAATTATAAGTTTCGTCCCAATGTGCCCAATCATTAACCACTGATTGGTATTTCGCTTCTCTTTCTGTAAATGTACTAATAATGGTATTAATGCTGGTTTTAATTTGCCCATTTTCTTGATCAATAAGATAATCTTTTATGAAAATTCCGAATAACCAATTGCCTAAAACAATTAATATTAAAGAAACAACTAAAATAACTGCTATTACCTTTTGGCTTATTTTCAAAAAAATCATCTCCTTCCGTTCATTTATTATATATTTGTATGAAAATTTAATTAATATACATCTAACCGTAAAATTATATACTAAATTGCATAAAAATTCAACCTATTTTTAAACTTAATTCGACAGATGTTTTAATATTGTAAAATATATTGCTTTAACAGGCTAAACATAGTATAATTATATAGATGTTATAAATATTTATACAATAAAAAGGGTAGTGAAAAGTTGAAAATTCAAATTGCAAAAATGGGACTAATAGAGTATGACAAAGCCTTGAAAATTCAAGAAAAGCTTTGGGAACTTCGACATAACGGAATTATTGATGATACTTTTTTGTTATTAGAGCATAAGCCTGTGCTTACATTAGGCAGAAGAGGAAATTATGAAAATATTATTCTATCAAAGGAGGCCTTGCAAAATGAGGGCATTAATATTTTCGAGGTTAGCCGTGGTGGTGATGTCACTTATCATGGGCCAGGGCAAATTGTGGGCTACCCAATAATGGATTTAAACTACCTCGGCAAGGATTCTAAAGAGTTTGTGTGGAACATACAAGAGGTTATAATTAGGCTTTTAAATAATGAATATGGCATAAACGCCGAGAGAGATGATAAAAAATATACTGGTGTTTGGGTTAACGATAAAAAAATTACAGCAATAGGAATAGCAATTAAGCATTGGGTTACAATGCATGGTTTTGCGTTTAATGTTAATACGGACCTAACCCACTTTAAATGGATAACTCCTTGTGGCATTACAGATAGAGGCGTTACTTCTATGGAGCAGGAGCTGGGGCAAACGCAAGATATGAGCTTGGTTTATAGCCAAATTATCAAATATTTTTGCGAGGTTTTCAATGCAGAGCTTACCCTGTTAACAGCAGATGATATTTATAAAATAGTTAGTGAGGTTGATTGTTAATGAGGTTAGCAAAGCCTGAATGGATGAAAATACGTTCTCAAACCATTGAAAATAATGTTATGGTTGAGGGCTTATTAAAAAATAGAGGCTTAAACACCGTTTGTGAGCAAGCAAATTGCCCTAATATTAACGAATGTTTTAGCAAAAAAACAGTAACCTTTATGATTTTAGGTAATGTGTGCACACGAAATTGTACATTTTGCACCGTTCCAAAGGGAGTGCCTCAAATAGTGTCAGAGGACGAGCCAGCTTTAATTGCACAATCAGTATTAGAGCTAAATTTAAAGCACGTTGTTATTACCTCGGTAACGAGGGACGATTTACCAGACGGTGGAGCAGAGCATTTTGCAAGGGTTATAAATGCTGTCCGAGATAGGGCAAAAAATGTTACGATAGAGGTTTTAATTCCAGATTTCGAGGGAAACTTTTCTGCCCTTGAAAAGGTTGTAAATGCAAAGCCAGATGTGATTAACCATAACATAGAAACTGTGCCTAATTTGTACTCGGCTGTTAGGCCTATGGCAATATACAAGCGTTCAATAGATTTGCTTTGCAATGTAAAAAGGTTAAATCCATCGATAAGCACAAAGTCAGGCATAATGGTTGGTTTAGGCGAAACAGAGCAGGAAATGTTGGCGGTGTTTGAGGATTTAAGAGAGGCATTATGCGACTTTTTAACAATTGGTCAGTACCTTGCGCCTTCTAAAAATCATTACCCAGTTGCCCAGTATATACACCCGGATATTTTTGAAAAATATAAGCAAATTGCATATTCTATGGGCTTTTCACACGTTGAATCTGGCCCATTTGTGCGAAGCTCATATCATGCAGGCGAGGCTTTAAAATAAATGTTGATATTTATTGAATTTAATAGTAAAATATAATTTAACATATTTAGTATTATATAGGGATGTGGCATTTTTGGATATAACAAAAGAAATAGAAAGCCTAAAAAAACAAAGAGGCGCTGTAATTTTAGCACATTACTATCAAAGACCAGAGGTTCAAGATATTGCAGATTATGTAGGCGATTCATTTGCACTTAGCAAGCTTGCGAAGGAGCTACTACAGCAGGTTATAGTGTTTTGTGGGGTTCATTTTATGGCAGAGAGCGCAAAAATATTAAGCCCAGAAAAAACTGTTTTATTGCCAGATGCAAATGCAGGCTGCCCAATGGCTGAAATGGTTGGTGAGGAAGATGTAATTGCTCTTAAAAAAGCTCACCCTAATGCAGCGGTGGTTTGCTATGTTAATTCAACAGCTAAGGTAAAGGCGCTAAGCGATATTTGTTGTACATCTTCTAATGCAATTCGTGTGGTTAATAGCTTGCCACAAAAAGATATAATTTTTATTCCAGACCAAAATTTAGGGCATTATGTTGCACAAAAAGTGCCTGAAAAAAATATTATACTGTTTGATGGCTATTGTGTAACGCACCATAGGATTAATGCAGATGATGTAATAAAGGCAAAAGAGGCCGTGCCAGATGCAATTTTTGCAGTTCACCCAGAGTGCAGGCCAGAAATAGTTGAAATGGCAGATTTCGTGGGAAGTACATCGGAAATTATTGATTTTGTAAGCAGTTCACCAAGGGAAAAGTTTATAATCGGAACTGAAATGGGCGTGCTTCACCCAATTCAAAAAAGAAGCCCAAATAAAAGGCTGTACCTACTATCGCAAGGGCTTGTGTGCCCTAATATGAAAAAAACTACCCTTGAAAATGTGAAAAATGCTCTTTTAAATAACGAATATGAAATGAAATTAGATTCAGAAACGGTTGAAAAAGCTAAGCATAGCTTGGACAGAATGTTAATGGTGTAAATAGGATTGGGGTGACGAGATGAGAAGGTATGTATATCCGTTGGATTTAGATATAATAGATTCTGAAGAATTTGATGTTATTATAGTAGGTGAAGGTATTGCAGGATTATATGCCGCACTACATCTTAATAGTCGATTTAAGGTTGCCCTGCTGTCAAAGGGTTCAGAGGAAGAAACAAGCTCATATCTATCGCAAGGTGGAATTGCTACTGTTTTAAACCCTGATGATAGCGAGCAAAAGCATTTTGAAGACACAATTACAGCAGGGGCAGGACTATGTGATGTTGATGCTGTAAGGTTTTTGGTTAACCAAGGCCCAACAGAGATTGACCAGCTTCTTATTTGGAATGTTGGCTTTGATACAAAAGAGAATGGACAGCTTCAAACAACTATGGAGGGTGGACATTCAAAAAGGCGTATTATACATTGTGGTGGCGACGAAACAGGCAAGGAAATTGTTGACCGTTTAAAAGAAATTGTTGCAGATGCTTCAAATATAACTGAAATAAATAACACATATTTAGTAGACATTTACACTGAAAATAATAAAACCGCAGGGGTTATTGTTTCAAAGGGTGGAGAGTTTGACCTGTTAAAGGCACAATCCGTTATTATTTGTACAGGTGGAATTGGCGCATTGTACCCGTTTTCCACTAACCCAGATATAGCAACAGGTGATGGTATTGCCGCTGCTATGCGTGCAGGCGCTAAAACTGAAATGATGGAATTTGTTCAGTTTCACCCAACAGCACTTTATAGTGAGGATGATACCAGCAGAAATTTTTTAATTTCTGAAGCTGTGCGAGGTGAGGGCGCTGTTCTAAGAAATCATAAGGGCGTAGCTTTTATGCAAAATCGCAATCCACTTGCTGATTTAGCACCTCGTGATATTGTTGCTCGTGAAATTAAGCGTGAAATGCTAATTAGCGATAAACCGTATGTTTATTTAGATGTCACTATGCGTTCGCAGGAATTTTTAATGAATAGGTTTCCTAATATTTATAAATACTGTGAGGAGCAAGGAACAGATATCTCAAAGGAATGGATTAAGGTATGCCCTGTTCAGCATTATTTTATGGGCGGAATTGCAACAGATTTAAGCGGTAGAACAAATATAGATGGCTTATATGCCTGTGGTGAGGTTGCCTGTACAGGGGTGCATGGCGCTAACAGGTTAGCAAGTAATTCTTTGCTTGAATGTGTAGTTTTTTCAAGAAAGTGTGCAGAGGATATAAATGATTTATTTTTGCCAAATGAAACGGAAGGTGCACCTGAAAAGGTAAATGCACCACATATTCAAAACGATTTATTCGACCTAAAAGCTACAAAAAAAGAAATTCAATGGATTATGGACAAGGCTGGTGGAATAATACGTACCGAGGAAAATATGGTCGAGGGCTTGCGAAAATTAGACGCAGTAATAGAAAAACTAAATGAGGCTTCTGCTACCGATTTATTATATCTGGAAGTTTTAAATATGGCAACAGTTGGGCAGGAGATTATCCAAAGTGCTCTAAATAGAAAAGAAAATGTTGGTGCTCATTACAGGGAAGATTAAAAGAAAGGGTGTGTTTTTGTGGATAGAATAAAATTAAACGAAATAATAAATAACGCATTGCAAGAGGATATAGGTTGGGGAGATGTTACCACGGAGAGCACAATTCCTAAGGACAAAATTTCATCTGCACGCCTAATTGCAAAGCAAAATGGTATTATGTGTGGTTTGGATGTTTTCGAGCTTGTAATGGCAACAGTTGATGGTAATATTAAAATTGATATGCATTGTTCTGATGGAGATTATGTGGAAAAAGGTCAGCTTATTGCAAGTATAAATGGACCATCTGCAAGCATTTTAACTGCCGAGCGTGTTGCGTTAAATTTCCTACAACGTATGTCTGGTATAGCAACGCAAACTGCAAAAATGGTAGAGCTTGTAAAGGGTACAAATGCTGCCATAGTTGACACAAGGAAAACAACACCAGGGCTTAGAATGCTTGAAAAATATGCAGTTAGAATTGGTGGAGGGCATAATCATCGTTTTAATTTAGCTGATGGAGTGCTAATTAAGGATAACCATATTCGTGCGGCAGGTGGAATTACACAGGCTGTTGTTGCTGCGAAAAAAGTTGTATCACATATGATTAAAATAGAGGTAGAAACAGAAAACATACAAATGGTGGAAGAGGCACTTTCTGCATCAGCAGATGTAATTATGCTTGATAATATGGACGTTGAAACCATGACGCAAGCAGTAAAGCTAATAGGTGGCAGAGCGCTCGTTGAAGCTTCTGGAAATATGGGCGAGGGCAACCTAAAACAAGTGGCTTTAGCAGGTGTAGACATCATTTCCATTGGCTCATTAACACATACAGTAACGGCACTTGATATTAGCCTTAGATTTGATTATTAATAATAAAAACAGCTTGGAGGAAACCTCTAAGCTGTTTTTTGTTAAAATGATGGTGGTGAGCTAATCCACAAAATTTTTGCCGTTACACTACCAGCATTTGAAATATAGTGGTCGACATTTGCTTTGTAGGAAAATGTATCACCCTTTTTTGCCTTTAATTTCTTGCTTCCGTAATGTACATAAACTGTTCCAGCCAAAACATAGCCGAATTCCTCGCCCTGATGAGCTACTTCCTCTTTATATTTCCCGTTAGGTCCAAGCGTTAATATAATTGGCTCCATCATATTTTTTTGCGCATTTGGTATTACCCATTCTACCTTATATTTTAAATCTTCATCCTCAACTTCAAAAAAATCATTTGCGGTGAATACAATTTTTTCTTCTTCTTTTTCGTTGAAAAAGTCTTTAAGGCTGGTTCCTAAGCTTTCTAAAATATCCGCAAGGGTATTCAAAGAAGGTGAGGTTAAATCTCTTTCAAGCTGAGAAATAAACCCTTTAGATAACTCACATCTACTTGCAAGCTCGTCTTGCGTAAGCCCTTTTTCTTGTCTTAATATTTTAATTTTCGTACCAATCGCCATAATAACTCCTTTCAAAGCGCATTATAAACTTAAAATCATTTCCCTCAAAACCTTGCAAGCAACAGCTGTAGAAACACCGCTTGCATCAATATGTGGTGCAAGCTCGACTATATCAAAGCCAACAATATTAACATTTTGCAATATCGAAAATAATCGTTCTAATTCTTTATATGCTATACCCCCTGCCTCAGGAGTGCCTGTTCCAGAAAAAATTGATGGGTCTAATACATCAAGGTCAATCGTAACATATATTGGGTGATTTATGCCCACTAAACTATCAAGTCCATCTAAGTTGAACTTTTGCAAATGTGTATGCCCTAATTTTGCCCATTCGAATTCCTCACGAGTCCCAGAACGAATACCAAATTGATAAATTCGCTCGTCCCCCAAAAAGTCCCAAACACGCCTAATTACTGATGAGTGTGAAAGTGTTTCACCCATATATTCCTCACGCAGGTCTGTGTGTGCGTCTAAATGTATTACTCGTAAATCGTTGTATTTTTCATACGCTGCTTTTATAGCAGGCAAGCTAACTAAATGTTCGCCACCTATCATTACAGGTATTTTGTTGTTTTTGTAAAGATACGCCGAAAAATCATATATTTTTTCCAAAGATAAAGCTGTATTACCAAATGGAAGCTCTAAATCACCACAATCAAAAACATCAATATCGGATAAATCCTTGTCTAATAATGGACTGTAAGTTTCTAATCCGTAAAATTCATTTCTTATTGCCTGCGAAGCAAAACGAGCACCAGGCCTATATGTGGTTGTCCCATCAAATGGCGCACCGAAAATGGCGATTTTGCTGTTTTCAAAATCAATTTCCTTTGACATAAGTGGCGAAATTTTTGGCTCAATCATTATAGCGTCATTCCTTTGCATATTTTGACTTCACTATTTACAGCTGTTATCAATTATCAATACCCTTTCAAGCGTGCTGTCTGTCATATCTGTAAGCTTTGTGTGCTGAGTTTTAAGGAACTCGATGTGCTCTATCATTTCTTCTGTAAATTCCTCGCCTGGCGCAATAATTGGAATACCGGGAGGATACACCATAATAGATTCTGCACTTATGCAACCTGCGGCATCTTTAAGAGGTACTAAATGTTGCTTTGAATAAAATGCCTCTCTTGGAGTAACACGCACCTGTGGGTTTTTGAGTGGTCTGTCGCATTGCTCTATTACGTTGTCCCTCTTTTTTGTCAATGCTATATCTTTTAACGCTGCTGTAAGTTGGCTTAAACTGCTATCATCATCGCCTAAGCTAACAATAGCTAAAACATTATAGGTGTCAGCAAGCTCCATTTGAATATTATAATCATATAAAAGTATATCATATACCTCATAGCCAGTAAGCCCTAATTGTGATACATTTATACCTAATTTTGTTTCATCTAAATCCCAAATACCAGGCGTGCCAACAATTTCCTTGCTATAACAATATAAGCCATCAAATTTATTAATTTCTTCCTTAGCTTTCGTAGTTACTTTAATAATCTCGTCTAACATTTTCTCGCCGTTTATTGCCAAATTCCTACGTGCAATATCAAGGCTTGTCATAAGTAGGTAAGAAGCACTTGTTGTATGGAAAATATTGAGGACAGATTGCACGTGCTCAGAAGTTATGCGCCCATCTTTTAATAAAACAGCTGAGGCTTGTGTCAGTGCTCCGCCAGTTTTGTGTATGCTAACAGCAGACATATCAGCGCCACATTCTATCGCACTCTTAGGCAATGCTTTGTTAAAGTTAAAATGTGCACCATGTGCCTCATCAACAATAACAATAAGGCCCTTTGAATGAGCATAGCTTGTTATTTCTTCAAGCTCACAGCAAACCCCATAATATGTAGGGTTAATAAGCAAAATTGCCTTTGCATCTGGGTTTTCCTCTATTGTAGTTTTAACAGTTTCAAGTGTAACTGCTGTTGTAAAACCAAGCTCACATGAGATTTCAGACTGCATATAAACAGGCATCGCATCACATAAAACAAGGGCATTTATTACACTTTTATGTACGTTGCGTGGTAATAATATCTTATCCCCAGGGGAACAAACACTTAGTATCATAGAATGAACAGCTAAGGTCGTGCCGTTTACAATAAAAAAAGCATGGTCGGCACCAAAAGCTTTTGCCATTAAATCCTGAGCGTCTTTTATTACTCCGTTTGGGTAATTAAGGTTATCCAATTCAGGCATAGAATTAACATCAAATGCAATAGTATCCTTGCCTAAAAATTCTTGTAATTCAGGAACGCCCCTGCCCCTTTTATGCCCAGGGACATCGAAAGGCAGAATAGATTTTTCTTTAAATTTTAACATTGCATTGTATAAAGGTGCGCAATTTTGCATTTAAAAAAATCCCCCCATTTCTTGTTTATAATCACTAAACTCTTTGTAAATGTTAATGCCTAAGTACATTTAATGATGTTAATTTGTTTACTAATACTAAACAAATACGGTTAAAAAATGGACTTATACAAATGCAGACTTAAAGGCATTTGCAAAGAAAGTTTAAAATACAGTTCTTTGTTGTTTATAATAATGAACAAATTGCATTATAAATCAATTCTGCCAATTTGTCAATACTAAATTTACAAAAAAAGATAAATTTTTTATTATTGAATTTTCTGCATAAATATTTTGGTAGTATTTTTAAAAATATAATATTAAATATTCGTTATATAATGAAGCTAAGTTTTGGTGATAAGCAATAATTTGTTATAATATGCGATAATATAAAAAAACTTTTAAAAAAATGAAAATAAGTGTTGACAATGATATAACATCCTGCTATAATAAATCTTGCGCCTC
>CAYVWT010000014.1:0-1129 GCA_964455565.1 uncultured Clostridiaceae bacterium
CATAATAAAATTGACAAAGCTATTGCAGATGAAATAGCTTTGTGTAATAATAGTGTAGTTATAATTGACGGCGCTGTGCTTTACAAAGCATTAATATTTCAAAAATGTGATAAAATAATTGCAGTTACAATGCCAAAAGATGCCAGAATAAAAAATATTTGCAAACGTGATGGCATAAAATATGATGAGGCACTAGTTCGGATTAACAGCCAAATTAGCGATGAGCAGTATTCTAATATGGCAGATATAACAATACAAAATGACAAGGGATTAGAAATTATGTTTGAAAAGTCAGTTAGCGTTTTAAGGGAGGTGTCTGGTTGAAAAAGCTTACAAAAGTTATTTTAATCTTACTGGCTTTCTACATAGTATTTTTAGGCTGTGAGTTTTCTATTAAAAAAATGTACCCATTGGAATACTATAATATTGTGGCTGAAAATGCTGAAAAATATGAATTAGACCCACTTATGATTATGTCAATAATTCGTGCAGAAAGTGGCTTTGATGAAAAAGCAACATCAACTAAAAGCGCAAGGGGACTAATGCAAATTCGTGAGGATACAGCAAATTGGTGTGCTAATTATCTTGATATTGAAAATTTTAATATTCAAAATTTGTATAACCCCGATACTAATATTTTGCTTGGGACTTGGTATTTTCATTCCCTATTGGATGAATATAATGGCGATATTAAGCTGTGCATTGCGGCTTATAACGCAGGAACTGGGAATGTTAAAAAATGGCTAAAAAACCCTGAATATTCGACAGACGGCAAGACACTAAAAGAAATTCCTTTTCCTGAAACCGAAAAATACATTAACAAAGTAATGAATAACTATAAAATTTATAATAAATTATACAAAACGGAGGATAAAATATGAGTTTAAAATATAAGGCTAAAAATGGTTGGGAAGTTGTAAGTAGTGAGGAAAAAATTCAAATTAAAGATTTTTGCGAGGGGTATAAAACATTTTTAGATAATGGTAAAACAGAGCGTGAATTCACAAGTGAGGCAATAAAACTTGCAGAAAAAAATGGGTTTAAGAAACTATGTAGCTTTGATAAACTTGTAGCAGGGAATAAAGTTTATATAAATAATCGTGATAAAAGTATAATGCTTGCAGTAATT
>CAYVWT010000014.1:1139-28955 GCA_964455565.1 uncultured Clostridiaceae bacterium
GAGCGAGGCTATAACAAGTGGAACAAATATTATTGCGGCACATATTGACTCACCAAGAATTGACCTAAAACAAAACCCATTATATGAGGATTTGGATATGGCGTTTTTTAAAACCCATTACTATGGGGGTATTAAAAAATATCAATGGACAACAATACCTCTTGCACTACATGGTGTTGTTATAAAGGGTGACGGAAGTTCGGTGGAAATTAAAATTGGTGAGGATGAAACTGACCCTATTTTTTGTATTACAGATTTATTGCCACATTTGGCACAAGACCAAATGAAAAAAACACTTTCAGATGCAATAACAGGTGAGGGGCTTAATATTTTAATTGGTAGTAGCCCTAATACCGATGAAAAAGATAAGGTTAAAGGTGCAATTTTAACCTTATTAAACGAAAAATATGGAATTTGCGAAGAGGATTTTATAAGCGCCGAGCTTGAAATAGTTCCAAGTACAAAAGCTCGTGACATAGGCTTTGATAGAAGTATGGTTGGTGCGTATGGACAGGACGATAGAGTTTGCTCGTATGCGTCGTTAATGGGGATTTTAGAGATTGAAAACCCAATTAAGACGGCAATATGCGTCCTTGCAGACAAGGAAGAAGTAGGAAGTATGGGCAATACTGGTATGAAATCACGCTTTTTCGAAGATACTCTCGCTAAAATTATATCGTTAAAAGAAAAGAATTATAGTGATTTATTGCTTCGTGAAACGCTTTCTAATTCAGTCTGTTTATCCGCAGATGTTGGAGCAGCTGTTGACCCTAATTATAAAGAGGTTCAAGAATTAGCAAATGCACCAAGGCTTAATTATGGTATAATAATGACTAAATATACAGGCTCCAGGGGCAAATCTGGCTCGAGTGATGCAAGTGCAGAGTTTGTTGGCAAGATTAGAAAAATGTTTAACGATAATGGAATCGTGTGGCAAATAGGAGAGCTTGGCAAGGTTGACCAAGGCGGCGGAGGTACTGTTGCACAATATATTGCAAACCTAAATATAGATACAATTGATTGCGGTGTGCCACTACTTTCTATGCACTCCCCACTTGAGGTTGCAGGAAAAATTGATGTATTTATGGCGTACAGAGCATATAAGTGTTTTTATAACATTTAATAATTCAATAAAGCCCCAAATTAGGGGCTTTATTTATAGTGATATTAAATCCTTCATACTTTGAAATTTACTATTGCCAATACCGTTAACCTTCATAATGTCTTCTTTCGTATTAAACCTACCTTTGGTATTTCTGTAATCTATTATTTTTTTAGCAGTAGCCTCACCAATTCCAGGTAAATTGCAAAGCTCCTGTATATTTGCTGTATTTATGTTAACAATACTACCTTTTGATGAGGTTGAAGTTTTATTTGTAACAGTGAATTTCGGATTTTTTGCTATTTGTTCTTTGGAAGGTATAACAATCTCTTGCCCATCTTGTAATTTCTCTGCAAGGTTAACATATTCCATCATTGCCTTGCTTGTAGCACCACCAGCAATTTCTATTGCATCTTTTATGCGACTTTCACTGCTAAGCGTATAGACGTTTGGATTATTTACCTCACCTTTAATATGGACGGTTATTGTTTGCACAGCAGGAGGAGTGGTAGCTATATTAGGTTTAGCAGTTGCAACAGTATTATAATCTATTTTTGCCTTTTCAATTCTTTTATTGTTCATAGAAACATATCCACTTGTAAACAAAATAATTGCCAAAATTGACCCAATTATTATTGTGGATTTATTTATGGATTTTAAATCTAATATTTCTAAAATTCTGCTGAATTTATTTCCTTTAAATTCCTTGTTCATATATCACACCTCCATAAAATATTCTCAAATTTAATATACTATATTTTATCGAAATATACAAGAAAAATGTTTATTTTGCGAAAATATGAAGCCCAATTTTAACTGTTACTGGCCTTGAATATATCCATTTATTAGTTGTCTTTGCAGGATTATAATAATAAATTGCTCCGTATGAAGGGTCCCACCCATTTAATGCATAACGAGCAGCCCTATAAGATGTATCAGACATTTGTGAATACCATTGACCGTCAGTAATTGCAGTAAACGCACCCGGTTGGTATATAACACCTGCTATTGTCTTTGGAAAAGATGGGTGCTTTACCCTATTTAGCACAACTGCGCCAACTGCTACCTGTCCAGAAAACGGTTCCCCACGAGCCTCTGAATTTATTAACCGTGCAAGTAGCTGCACATTATTTTCATACGAGGTTGTAGATGTACTAACACCAATTTTAGCGAGTGTAGCTCGTCCTGCAATTCCATCTGCTGTTAAGCCATTGTTTCTTTGAAATTGCTTAACGGCGTTTAGCGTTTCTGTACCGTATATTCCGTCAACCCTTGTTATTTTATAGCCATAGCTTTTTAACTTTGTTTGTATTTGGCGTACCTCCTCACCCCTTGAACCATATCTCGACAAGGTAGATACCGATTGCTGATTAAAACTACTACTAACAAATAACAATATTACAATTGAAAATAATATAAAAAAATTACGCTTTTTCATAGAAATCTCCTTTTATGTTTTAACATATTTTTTGCAAATTTGTTTGAAATATACATAAAGCAATTACCTAATGTTGGAAGGATAACTTTACATTTTTTTGTAATAATAGAAATAAGAATATAAAGGAAGGATGGGAAATAATATGCTTATGACTTTTGTATTTATAATTCAGTTTCTGTTTTCAATTGTAATTGGTATGTATTTTTTAAATATGCTAAAATCACAAAGAGGAAACAAAACTGCGCTTGAAAAGGAATCAAAAAAAGAGCTTAATAAATTTAGAAGACTAATGGATATTAAGCTAACAGTGCCACTTTCAGAGGTTACAAGGCCAAAAACTCTAAAAGATATTGTGGGGCAGGAGCAAGGCTTGAAAGCACTCCGTGCTGCAATATGTTGCCCAAACCCTCAGCACGTAATTATTTATGGTCCCCCTGGAATAGGGAAAACTGCGGCTGCAAGGGTTGTGCTTGAAGAGGCTAAAAGCAACCCTTTTTCACCTTTTAAAAGTGATGCAAAGTATGTTGAGATTGATGCAACTACACTTCGCTTTGACGATAGAGGTATAGCAGACCTATTAATCGGAAGTGTGCACGACCCTATATATCAAGGTGCAGGGGCATACGGGCCTGCTGGAATACCACAACCAAAGCTTGGTGCAGTAACAAAGGCACACGGTGGAATACTTTTTATTGATGAAATAGGCGAGCTTCACCCAATTCAAATAAACAAGCTATTAAAGGTATTAGAGGATAGAAAGGTGTTCCTTGAAAGTGCATATTATAGCTCGGAGGATAATAATATTCCTGTGCATATACACGAAATGTTTAAAAGTGGGTTGCCAGCAGATTTTCGCCTCATAGCCGCAACAACTCGAACACCTGATGAAATTCCCCCTGCAATTCGTTCTCGTTGTGTGGAAATATTTTTCAAGCCACTTTCAAACGAACAGCTTATATCAATTGCTGATAATGCCGTCAAACGAGGTGGAACAAAAATTGCAGAAGATGCACTTCCACTTATTGCAAAATATGCAGCAAATGGACGAGATGCTGTAAATATAATTCAAATTGCAAATAGCGTTGCTGTGTTTGAAAATAGAAGTGAAATAGAAATTAAAGACGTAGAATGGGTATTGGAATTTGGTCAGTATAATCCTAAAATCGAGAAAAAGGCCACAAAAGGAATGTCAGTTGGCTGTGTTAATGGGCTTGCAGTTTATGGAGGCTCATTTGGAACAGTACTTGATATTGAGGTTACAGCATCAGAAGCTTTTAAAAGCTCTGGAAACCTTGTTGTAACAGGCATAATAGAAAATGAACAGTTTGATAACAGAGGACAAAAGCTTTCAAGAAAAAGCAGTGCAAGGGCATCGGTAGAAAATATGCTTACTGTATTGTCGAAATTTTATGATATTAATTATAAAGACTATGATATTCACATTAACTTTCCTGGTAGCGTGCCAATTGACGGGCCATCAGCAGGCATAGCGATTGTATGCGCAGTGTATTCTGCAATTACTAATACACCGATTGATTGCGAAATAGCAATGACTGGTGAAATTTCAATTCAAGGAATTGTAAAGCCAATTGGTGGGGTTATAGCAAAGGTCGAGGCTGCAAAAAAAGCAGGAGTAAAAATGGTAATAATTCCACACGAAAACCATCAAAAATTATTTGAAGATTTTGATATTGAAGTGATTTCAGTAAGCCATATTTCAGACGTATTTGAATTAGTTTTTGATATTAAAAAGAATGTTAACAAACGTCAAACATCAATTTCGGCAGATGCAAATGTAATTGCTGCTACAAGTATTTGAAATGTTGTGTAATTATGTTAAAAAAAGGTTGAAATATGCCTCAAAAAAAGTTATAATATATTGATAATGTAAAATTGGCAATAGGATTGGGGTGAAACACAATTGGCTGTCGAAAAGAAAATAGCTATTCGCACGAAAAAAGTTACACTGCCATTACTACCTCTTAGAGGTTTAGCGGTGTTTCCATATATGATACTACATTTTGACGTTGGCAGGAAAAAATCAATTGCTGCTTTGGAACAGGCAATGGTAAATGACCAACAAATATTTTTAGTAGCTCAAATTAATAATCAAAAAGACGAACCATCAATTAATGAAATTTATTCTTTTGGTACTGTATCTAAGGTAAAACAGCTTTTAAAATTACCAGGTGGAAACATTAGGGTTTTAGTTGAAGGTATTAGCAGGGCAAAGCTTGATAAATTTATTACAGATGAAGAGTTTGTGTTGGCACAGGTAAAGCAATATCCAACAATTGCAAATGATATTACCCCTCACATAGAGGCACTTGTTCGCACAGCAAAGGAATTATTTGATAATTATTTGCAAAACTTTTCGAAAATCTCACACGAAACAGTTGTTTCTGTTATGAATATCGAAGACCCTGGTGAGTTAGCAGATTTAATTGCGTCAAATATTTTTGTGAAAATAGAGGACAAGCTTGCAATACTTGGTGAAATTAATGTTGAAAAGCGAATTGAAAAGCTAATTCTTATTATACACAAGGAAATGGAAATTTTAGAGCTTGAGCGTGAGATAAGTGGAAAAGTTAAAGACAAATTAGATAAAAATCAAAAAGAATACTATTTGCGTGAACAAATTAAGGTAATTCAATCAGAACTTGGCGATAAAGATGGTATAAACGCAGAAATAATTGAATATAAAATTAGAATTAAAGCCGCAAATATGCCAGAGGAAGTGGTTGCAAAGCTTCATAAGGACCTTGACCGTCTTGCGAAAATGCCTTCTATGGCAAGCGATAGCGCCCTTATTAAAACGTATATTGATACGGTTTTAGAGCTTCCGTGGAATGTTTTTTCAAAGGAACGATTTAGCTTAAAACGTGTTAAAAGTATTTTAGACGAAGACCATTATGGTTTAGATAAAGTAAAGGAAAGAATTATAGATTTCTTAGCAGTTACACACCTTGCAAAAAATATCAAAGGCCCTATACTTTGTTTAGTTGGCCCCCCTGGTGTTGGAAAAACTTCTATCGCTAAAAGTATCGCTCGTTCCTTGGGCAGAAATTATGTTAGATTGTCCCTCGGTGGCGTGCGTGATGAGGCGGAAATTCGTGGACATCGCAAAACGTATATAGGCGCAATGCCCGGCAGGATTATTAATGCTCTAAAACAGGCAGGAAGTAAAAATGCCTTTATTTTGTTAGATGAAATAGATAAATTAGGTAGTGATTATAAGGGTGACCCTGCGTCTGCTATGCTTGAGGTTTTAGATGCAGAGCAAAATTTTGCATTTCGTGACCATTATATGGAAGTGCCATTTGATTTATCTGAAATTATGTTTGTTACAACTGCAAATACACTTGATACTATTCCAAGGCCACTGCTTGACCGTATGGAGGTTATTCGAATTTCCAGCTATACCGAGCAAGAAAAGCTTGAGATTGCAGGAAAATATTTAGTTCCAAAGCAACGAACAAAGCATGGCTTAAATGCGCAAAATATTAAGGTTGATATCGGTGCTATAAAGGATATTATAAATTACTACACAAGGGAATCTGGCGTTCGTAATTTAGAAAGACAAATAGCAACCCTTTGCAGAAAAGTTGCAAGAAAAGTTGTTGAAGGAAACGATAAAAAAATATCGGTAACGTCACTTAATTTAGAGCAGTTTTTAGGCAAAAGAATATTTAATTATGAGCTTATAAAAGAACAGGACGAAATAGGCGTTGCAACAGGGCTTGCTTGGACACCTGTGGGTGGTGATACTCTTCAAATTGAAGTTAATATTATGGAGGGTAGCGGTAAGCTGGAGCTTACAGGTCACTTAGGTGATGTAATGAAGGAATCTGCAAAGGCGGCAATTAGCTATATTCGTTCAAGGGCAGACTCTTTTGGTATTGATAAACAGTTTTATAAAAAAATGGATATACACATTCACGTTCCAGAGGGAGCAACCCCAAAGGATGGACCTTCGGCAGGTATAACTATGGCAACTACCCTAATTTCTGCGCTAACAGGGTGTCCTATAAAAAAAGATGTTGCAATGACAGGTGAAATAACGCTTCGTGGTAGAGTTCTCCCAATTGGTGGGCTTAAAGAAAAGGTTTTAGCGGCGCACAGAGCAGGGATAACAACTATAATTATTCCAAAGCAAAACGAAAAAGATATTGAAGATATAGTCGAAAATATTCGTGCTAATATAAATTTTATATTGGCTGATAATATGGAGACTGTTATTGAAAATGCACTAATTGATTTTAGAACAAATAAATTTCATACTATTTTTGAAAATATCAATGATAGTATTAATGAAGGGACGGGGATTAATCAATGAATTTGAACAACGCAAGCATAATAATTTCTGCGGTTAGCCCCGCACAATACCCCAAAAATGACCTGCCAGAGATAGCACTCGCAGGCAGGTCAAATGTTGGGAAATCTTCACTTATCAACAAGCTTTTAAACAGGAGAAACCTTGCAAGGACAAGCTCCAGCCCAGGTAAAACAGCAACAATAAATTTTTATGATATTGATAATACATTTAATATAGTTGACCTCCCAGGCTATGGCTTTGCAAAGGTTTCAAAGTCTGAAAAAGATAAATGGGGCAAAATGATTGAGGAATATTTGTCAACAAGGGATCAGCTTGTTCAAGTTATTCAGCTTGTAGATATACGGCATAAGCCATCAAAAGAAGATATTACGATGTTTAACTGGATAACTCAAAGTGGCTTTGCACCAATTGTTGTGGCAACAAAAAAAGATAAGCTTAGAAGTTCACAAAGGCAAGCAGCAATAGATTTAATAGAAGATACCCTTCAAACTGATATTGTTATCCCATTTTCAGCCGAAAAAGGTGATGGGCGTGACGAGGTTTGGGAGCTTATAAACAAAGTGTTGGAGGTACCAGCTGAATGAAATTTATAAAATTCAACTATAACGAAAAAGAAAATTATGGATTACTTGAAAACGATATAATAAAATTTATAGATGGTGATATTTTTAATACATATATTGTTACTGGTCAAACTGTAAAAATTGATGATGTTAAAATATTACCACCAACAAATCCAACTAAAATCGTGTGTGTTGGTTTAAATTATTTAGACCATCAGAAAGAAATGAACGAATTTACTGACCAGTTTCCGAAGTTATTTATTAAGCCAAATACCTGTGTTATTGGTGAAAATGATAATATTATTTCGCCACTCGGCGTTGATAGAGTAGATTTTGAGGGTGAGCTTGCAGTTGTAATTAAAAAGACTGCAAAAAGCATCGCTAAGGGAAGTGCAAGGGAATATGTTTTAGGCTATACCTGCCTTAATGATGTTACTGCTCGTGAAATTCAAAAATTTGACGGACAATGGACAAGGGCAAAATCCTTCGATACCTTTGCGCCAGTTGGGCCAGTAATTGAAACAGATATTGACCCAAATAATGCTCTGCTTAAAACATTAGTAAATGGTGAGATAAGGCAAAATGCAAATACAAATTTACTTATTTGGAATATTGATTTTTTAATTGAGGAAATTTCCAAAATTATGACGCTTTTGCCAGGAGATATAATAACAACAGGCACACCAAGTGGCTGTGGCAAGCTTGAAATTGGAGATAAAGTTGAAGTTATAATTGAAGGAATAGGAACACTCACAAATTACCTTGTAGGGGGCTGAAAAATATGCTTACAAAAGCACCTCGTGGAACAAAGGATATAACACCACAAGATAGCTATAAGTGGCAATATGTTGAAAATAAAATACACGATTTATGCAATAGATTTGGTTATAAAGAGGTTAGAACGCCTGTTTTTGAGCACACCGAATTATTTGAGCGTGGCGTTGGGGATACTACCGACGTTGTGCAAAAGGAAATGTACACCTTTGAAGATAAAGGTAACAGAAGCATTACATTAAGACCAGAGGGAACAGCAGGTGTTGTGCGTTGTTTCTTAGAAAATAACCTTTATGCTAATATTCAGCCTACAAAGCTTTATTATTTAGCCTCTTGTTATCGCTACGAAAAACCACAAGCAGGTAGGCTTCGTGAGTTCCACCAATTTGGTGTTGAGGCATTTGGTTCGCCAGCGCCTTCAATTGATGCAGAGGCTATTTCACTTGCAATGGGACTACTTTCAGAGCTTGGCGTTAAAGAGTTAAAGCTATTTGTTAATAGCATTGGCTGCCCTACCTGTCGTGTAGAGTATGATAAAAAGCTTAGAAAATATTTTAATAATGAAATTGATAGGCTTTGTGAAACCTGTAAAACAAGGCTTGAAAAGAACCCAATGAGGATTATTGATTGCAAGGTGCCACTTTGTGGCGAAATTGGCAAGGGAGCGCCAAAAATTCTTAGTGAACAATGCGAAACTTGCACTAACCACTATAACGAGCTTAAAAAACACCTTGATGTAATGTCAATATCGTATGAAATTGATGATACAATCGTTAGAGGGCTTGATTACTACACAACAACAGTGTTTGAGATTAAATCTGAAGGACTTGTTATTAGTGGCGGTGGTCGTTATGATGGCTTGGTTGAAGAGCTTGGCGGAGTAAAAACTCCCGGTGTTGGTTTTGGGCTTGGTCTTGAAAGGTTGCTTATTGTATTAGAAAATCAAGGCATCCTACCTGAAAATCCTGATAATATAGCGCTATATATTGCAAATATGGGCGAGGTGGCAGATTTAACTGCTGGGCGTATGGTGTATGAGCTTCGCAAAAATGGAGTAAGTGCAGAGAAGGATTTGATGAAGCGTAGCTTTAAGAAACAAATGATATATGCAGATAAAATAGATGCAAAATTCATCATAGTTTTAGGTGATGATGAAATAAGTTCCGGTGTTGCACAGCTTAAAAATATGTCAACTGGAGAGCAAACACAAATAGAACTTAGTAATCTACAAAACATAATTAGCATAATAAATGAGGAGGAATAAAACAAATGCAAAAGGGATTAGCAGGGCTTAAAAGAACTGGGTATTGTGGGGATGTAAGTAAAAATGATGTTGGTAAAAAGATAACACTAATGGGTTGGGCAGCAAAAAACCGTGACCTTGGTGGTGTAATATTTATTGATTTGCGTGATAGAACTGGCGTTGTTCAGATTGTATTTAACGAGCAATCAGCAGAGGATATTTTTAAACAGGCAGAGCATATTCGTAGCGAATTTGTTATTGGTATCGAGGGTGAAGTGCGTGAGCGTGCGGCTGAAACAGTTAATAAAAACATAAAAACAGGTGAATTTGAGGTTGTTGCAACGAAATTAGTTGTATATTCAAAGGCAGAAACACCTCCATTTTACATAGAAGAAAATAGCGATACAAACGAGCAAGTTCGTTTGAAATATCGTTACCTTGACCTTCGTCGCCCTGATATGCAACGAAATATGATTCTTCGCCATAAAGCGTGCAAAATTGCTCGTGATTACTTTGATAATAATGGATTTTTAGAAATTGAAACACCAATGCTTACAAAGGATTCCCCAGAGGGCGCTCGTGCTTATTTGGTTCCAAGTCGTGTTCAAAAAGGCTCATTCTATGCGCTACCTCAATCACCACAGCTATATAAACAGCTTTTAATGGTGTCTGGTATGGATAGATATTTCCAAATTGTTCGTTGCTTCCGTGACGAGGATTTGCGTGCAGATAGACAACCAGAGTTTACACAAATAGATATTGAGATGTCATTTGTTGAGGTTGACGATATTATATCAGTAAACGAGGGTATGATAGTAGAAATGTTTGAAAAAACGCTCGGTGTTAAGGTTGAAGCACCATTTTTGCGCCTGCCTTATGCAGAGGCAATGGATCGTTTTGGCTCTGATAAGCCAGACACCCGTTTTGGTCTTGAACTAATTCAAATGTCTGACGTTGTTGCAAGCTGTGGCTTTAAGGTATTTACTGATGTTGTAGGCAGTGGTGGCAGTGTTCGTGCTATAAACGTAAAAGGCGCAGCAGATAAATTATCAAGACGTGACCTTGATTCTCTTGTAGAATTCGTGAAAATTTATCGTGCAAAAGGTCTTGCATGGTTTATAGTAAATGAGGGTGAGATTAAATCACCAGTTACTAAATTCCTAACACCAGAGGAAACAGAAGCAATTTTAAAAAGAGCAAATGCAGAGGTTGGCGACATTGTGCTTTTCGTTGCAGATAAAGACGAGGTTGTGTTCGATTCACTTGGCGCACTTCGAATAGAGCTTGCAAAAAGATTAGATTTAATAGACAAAAGCAAATTCAATTTCCTATGGGTAACAGAATTTCCATTATTAGAATACGATGCAGAAGAAAAAAGGTTTACTGCAAAGCATCACCCATTTACAGCACCAATGGACGAGGATTTGGAACTTTTAGAAACACAGCCTGAAAAGGTTCGTGCAAAGGCTTATGATATCATCTTAAATGGCTGTGAGCTTGGTGGTGGTAGCATAAGAATATATGATGGAGAATTGCAACAAAAAATGTTTAAGGCTCTTGGATTTACAGAGGAAGAGGCTTGGGAGCGTTTTGGCTTCCTACTTGAAGCGTTTAAATACGGAACACCTCCACACGGTGGAATGGCGTATGGTCTTGACCGTTTAATTATGCTACTTACTGGAAGCGATTCAATTCGTGACGTTATGGCATTCCCTAAGGTGCAAACTGCATCAGAAATTATGACAAATGCACCTTCTGTTGTTGAACCGAAGCAACTTATCGAGCTTGGAATTAAAGTAATAAATATTGATTAATGGAGGTGTTAGGTAAATGATTGAAATTAAAAATCTTACAAAAAGATATGGCAAAAAAAAAGCTGTAAATGATGTTTCTTTTACAGTTCAAAAGGGCGAAATACTTGGGTTCTTAGGACCAAATGGTGCTGGTAAAACTACAACTATGAATATTTTAACAGGCTATATCTCATCAAACGAAGGCAGTGTTACTGTTGATGGCTTTGACATTTTAAAAAACCCAGAGGAAGTAAAAAAACGTATTGGTTATTTACCAGAAAACCCACCACTTTATTTGGATATGACTGTAATTGACTATTTGAACTTCGTTTATGACCTCAAAAATGTTAAGCTAATTAAAAAAGAGCATTTAGATGAAATAATGAACTTAGTTAAAATTACAGATGTTAGTATGCGACTTATTAAAAACCTTTCAAAGGGCTACAAACAGCGTGTAGGGCTTGCACAAGCGTTAATAGGTGATCCTGAAATTTTAGTGCTTGACGAGCCAACAGTTGGGCTTGACCCAAAGCAAATAAACGAAATTCGTGCGCTAATTAAAAAGCTTGGCAAAGAGCGAACAATAATTTTAAGCTCACACATTTTGCCAGAGGTTAGCGCAATTTGCGAGCGAGTTATAATTATAAATAAAGGTAAGATAATCGCAAGTGACACCTTGGAAAATATATCTAAAAATATTTCTGGCACTACAACAATTGTTGCAAGAGTTGAAGGAAATTTAGAACAAGTTACCAATGTTATAAGCTTAATTGAGGGTGTCACTTCCGTTTCGTCAAAGGAATGTGCTGACGAGGGCGCAAATGATTACACAATTTCAACAATTGAAGGGCTTGACATACGCAGACCACTATTTTTTGCACTTTCAGAAAAGCAATTTCCAATTTTACTGCTTGGCAACCAAACATTATCACTTGAAGATGTATTCTTACAGCTTACAACGGTTGAAAAGCATACAGCAAAGGTAGAGGGGGAAGAAAGTAATGACAGCAATATTTAAAAGGGAATTCAAAGCATATTTTACATCGCCTACTGGGTATATTTTTCTTGGATTTTCGCTACTACTTGCGGGTTGGTTTTTTGCAGCAGGTAATTTGTCTACATCAAGTGCAGATATGTCAAGCTTTTTTAGTAGCTTAGGGATTATTTTTATATTTCTTGTACCAATGCTAACAATGAGGCTAATCGCAGAGGACAAGCGTAATAAGACAGACCAGCTACTACTTACTTCACCAATTACAATAACAAAAATTGTACTTGGCAAATTCTTTTCTGCAATCTCACTTTTTGGAATTTCATTACTTATTATGTGCGTGTACCCCTGTATAATGTTAATTTATGGGCAGCCGCCACTTGGAAATATAATTTCGCTATATATTGGGTTTTTCCTACTTGGTTCGTCACTACTATCAATTGGTCTTTTTATATCAGCATTAACCGAAAGCCAAATAACATCTGCAATTGTAAGCTTTGGCGTTATGCTTTTATTGTGGCTTGCAGATTGGGTTTCAACAACTCTTGGCAACCCAATTGCTACAACTATTATTGGGTGGGTTTCTGTGCTCAAACGTTTTGAGGAATTCACAATGGGCATTTTAAATATATCATCAATTGTTTACTATATTACTTTCTCGGCTATATTTGTATTTTTAACAATACAAGTAATCGAGAAAAAACGTTGGAGTTAGGGGTGAAGGCTATGAATAAATTAAAACAATTCTTTACAAATAAAGGCTTTATATATGGCTCTGGCTCTATTGCGTTAATTGCAGGGTTTATTGTTGCGATGGTTGTAATTAACCTAATCGCAGGAATGTTGGTGGATAAATTCTCGCTTAAAATTGACCTTACCAAGGAAAAATTATATGAGGTTTCAGACACAACTAAAACCCTACTAAAAGGGCTTAATACAGATATTAACATAATATTGTTTGCCGAGGGTGGAAACCCAATACCTACTGTAAAAGAAATTTTAGATCGCTTTGCAAAGGAAAATCCTAAAATTAAATTACAGGTAATAGACCCAGTCAAAAACCCTATGTATTCACAAAAATATACATCGGTAAGCAAAACAATAGAAAATTCTTCGGTAGTATTTGAAAGTGGTAAGAATTTTAAAATCGTACCTCCTGGGGATTTAACTGCTGATAATTTTATGACAAAAAATAAAGACTTATTAGTTGCAGAGAGTAAATTTGCATCAGCAATTATGTCTGTAGCACGTTTAAAATCTGCCGTTATTGGATTTACAGAAGGTCATGGTGAGGCTGTTGAAACGGCTGCCGAAAAAATTCTAAAAGACGAAAATATGTCAGTGGAAAGCTTTAATACCACTACTGGTAAATTCAAAGATGAATATGATTTAGTAATTGTAGCTTCACCAAAGGTTGATTTTACAACCGATGAAATAAACTCACTTGATTCATACCTTAAAAAAGGTAAAAATGTGCAAATATTTTTAGATGTTGATTCTCCACAATTGCCAAAATTAGAAGGTTATTTAGGTGATTGGGGTATATCTGCAAACAGAGATTTTGTTGTAGAGGGTGATAAAACTAAGGTTATTAATGTAAGCCCTTATATTATCGTTCCAACTTTAAAAGAGCACCCAATAAATACTGCACTTATTTCAAATAAATTAACTATGGCAATGGGTGCAACCAGAAGTATTACAATGCTTTGGGATGAGAAAAATGGCATAAAGGTTTTAGGCTTACTTGAAACAACAAATAAAGCTTATGGCAAGGTTGACCCAAATTCAACTGTAATGGGAAAAGAGCCAAATGACAAAGCAGGTCCACTAACACTTTCAGCTGTTGCAACCTTATCAGGCGAAAATGGAAAACAATCTAATATTATGCTTACAGGAACTTCTACGCTTATTGATGAACAAATGCTTCAATTCAATAAAGATTTCTTCGTAAACAGCGTTATTTGGCTAACTGATAAATCTGAGCCACTTAACATTATACCAAAAAGCTTAGCTACTTCAAACCTTGTGATGAGTGAGCTTGCAAAGGAATTATGGCTAATTTTTGTAGTAGTAATTATGCCACTAATTGTGTTATTATTTGGCTTTGGCGTATGGCTTAGGAGGCGTCACCTATGAGGAATAGGATTATTATAATGTCAGCGGTGGTTATACTGCTTATTGGTGCTTATTTTGGTCTAACTAAAATTGATACCAAAAAACCAGTAGAAACTCCAAAGCCGACTGCCGAAACAATTTCTATTTTCAAAACTGATAAAGATAAAATTGTTTCTATGACATTAAAAACTTCAAAGGATGAATTTACCCTCATAATAAAAGATAAAAATTGGGTTGTAAATAGTTCTGAAAATATTAAGCTATCTCAATCAAAGGTTGATAGCTTAGCTTATGATTTTGCAATTTTGAATGCAGATGCCCTTATTTCTGAAAATGGTAATTTAGCAGATTATGGGCTTGATAAACCACTTGCAACGCCTAAAATTAGGCTAAGTGATGGCACAGAGAAAAGGTTTTTATTAGGTAGCCTTACACCTACTGGCAATAGCTATTACTTTAAGATGAATGAGGATTCAAAAATTTATACTATTAGTGTAGCAACTGGTGACGATTTTATTAAGGATTTAGCAGGTTATCGTGATACTACAATTGCAACTGTCGACGCAAAAACTTTGGTGCAATTTAGAATATTACGAAATAATGCAAATATTGAAATTAGGTTAAAAGCTGAAAAGGAATTAGCACTGGATACTTCTGGTATGAATTCCTGGAAAATGAATTCTCCTTATCAATTAGACGTTAATACTGACGTTGTAGGCAAACAAATTTTTGAAAAGCTTAATTTTGAAGTAAAAGATTTCGTAGAGGATGCACCTGCCTCATATAATAAATATGGCTTAGATAAGCCGAAATATGTTATAAGCTTTACTGAAAAAGATAAGTCACCTGTAACTATTGAGCTTGGTAATGAAAAGGAAGGCTTAATTTATGCTCGTTTAGGAGGTGCTAATGAGGTATATACTATTGATGCACAAACGGTCGCTTATAAAGATATGGATCCACTTAGTATGGTTAATACTCTTGTTTACCTGCAACAAATAGATAAGGTTACGGCGATAAGCTTTACTGCCGAAAACACCACATACGTTCTAAAAATAAATGGCACAGGTGATAATGCAACATATAGTATAAATGATGTTAGTGCTAAAACAGAATGGTTTAAAAAAGCATATCAAGAAATAATTGGTTTAACCCTGCGTGGCATGGTTACAGGGGACGTAAACGGGCAACCAATTTGTAAATTTGTATTTAGCTTTAATGATGGTAGAGCCGATGATGTTATCGAGCTTGTTCCTTATGGGGACAGATATGTTGCAGTCAAAATTAACGGCAAAGCTGAATATTATGTAATGGCTGAGCAGGTAAACAATATGATTGCAAAAATAAAGGAATTTAGCGCAAAACCAAATGAATAATATGATATAAAATACTCTGGTAGGGTGGTGTACTCCGTAATGTATAGAAAAAACTGGATATTTAAAGATATTGATAATCTGCTTGTTGATAAAATAATTAATAAACGTAAAATATCAAGGGTTGCTGCAATCATCCTACAAAACAGAATAGAAATTATTGGTGATAACATTGAAAACCTTAACAAAAAGCTTTTAGATAGGCTTTATGACCCTTTTTTGTTAAAGGATATGAGGCGTGGTGTTGACCGTGTAAATTCTGCTATTACAAATAACGAAAAAATAACAATATACGGAGATTATGACGCCGACGGTGTTACAAGCACCTCAATACTATATATGTACCTTAAAGAAATTTATGATAATGTTGATTTTTATATTCCAGATAGAGTAGATGAGGGATATGGTATTAATATTTTAGCATTAGAAAGAATACAAAACAATGGTACAAAGCTCATAATAACGGTTGATACAGGCGTTACCGCCATTGCAGAGGTTGCATATGCAAAAGAGCTTGGTATGGATGTGATAGTAACAGACCACCACGAATGTAAGCAAAATGTTCCAGATTGCTGTGCAATAATAGACCCAAAGCAAAGTGACTGCAATTATCCTTTTAAAGAGCTTGCTGGAGTTGGCGTAGTTTTTAAGCTTATAACTGCTCTTGATAACGGCAAAAATTTAGATAAGCTTATCAAAAAATATATGTCACTTGTGTGCCTTGGTACTATTGCTGACGTTGCACCTTTAATTGACGAAAACAGAGTGCTTGTAATTTTAGGATTAAAGTATTTTTCAAATTCAGGCAATGCGGGTATTGATGCACTTCTTGATGTTACATTATTAAAAGGCAAAGACGTTACAGCAGGGAACATTGGCTTTATTATTGCACCACGAATTAATGCGGCAGGCAGGCTTGGTAGTGCAAATAAAAGCGTTGAACTGTTTTTATGTGGCGACATTACCCGTGCAGTAGAAATTGCACACGAGCTTACAGCTGAAAATAAAACGAGACAGACAATGGAACAGGAAATTTTTAACGAGGCAGTTGAAATAATAGAAAGCAACCGTTTACACGATAATAGCGTTATTGTTGTTGCAAAAAGTGATTGGCATCATGGTGTTATTGGGATTGTATCCTCAAAAATTACATTAAAATATTGTCGACCATCAATTTTAATTTCTATTGATGATAATGGTGGTAAAGGCTCTGGCAGAAGTATAACTAATTTTAATCTTTTTGAAGCACTTACATACTCGTGTGATACACTAACCAAATTTGGTGGTCATTCACTTGCTGCTGGGCTGTCTATTGATGCAAGTAATATCAAACAGTTTAGCTTGAAAATCAATGAATATGCTAACAAAGTTTTAAAACCAACTGATTTTATTCCATCATTATATATCGATTATAAGCTTACCCCAGATGATATTAACATTAGCACAGTTGAAAGCTTAAAGTTACTCGAGCCATTTGGTATGGGAAATCCTACCCCTGTTTTTGCATTTTGTAGCACAAGGGTTAAGTTTATATCTACTATAAGTGATGGAAAGCATTTGAAAATTATGCTAACAAAAGACGGAATTAGCTTAGAGGTAATAGGCTTCGACTATGGATACCTTATAAAAGAATTGAAAATTTGTGATAAGGTTGATGTTGCAGGCACACTTGACATAAATAATTACAGAGATGAAAAAAAGGTACAGCTAATAATTAAGGATATAAGAAAAACAAAAACAAAGTAGGTGTATGCCTTATGAAAGATATTCAAGATTCTTTTGAATCATTAAAAGAGAAAATAAAAAAGTATAACCCACAATGCGATTTTTGGATGCTTGAAAAGGCATTTAATCTTTCAGTTGTTGCACATTCAGGGCAACAAAGGGTATCGGGTGAGCCATACGTTACTCACCCTTTAAGAGTTGCGCACATTTTGGCTGATATAGAGCTTGATTGTGACTCGATTGTTGCAGGGCTACTACATGATACCGTTGAGGACACCACATATAATTATGATGATATTAAAGAGCTGTTTGGCGAGCATATTGCTATGCTTGTTGAGGGAGTAACAAAACTTGGCAAAATTCCATACAGCACAAAAGAAGAACAACAAATAGAAAATCTTAGAAAAATGTTTTTTGCGATGGCAAAGGATATTCGTGTTATTTTGATTAAGCTTGCCGATAGGCTACATAATATGCAAACTCTAAAGAGTATGCCAGAGGAAAAACAGCGTGAAAAAGCACGTGAAACAATGGAAGTGTATGCACCTCTTGCACATAGGCTTGGTATGTCGAAAATAAAGTGGGAGTTAGAGGATTTATCACTTCGTTATCTCGACCCAGTAGCATACCACGAAATTGCAGAACATATTGCGCAAAAACGCAAGCAACGTGAAGATTATCTTGAAAATGTTAAAGATACACTACACACTAAATTAGATGGATTAGGAATTTCGGCACATATAGAGGGCAGAGCAAAGCATTTTTACAGTATTTACAGAAAAATGTATACAAACAATATAGCTATTGATGAAATATACGATTTGCTTGCGGTTCGTGTTATCGTAGATTCAATAAATGAATGCTATGCTGTGCTTGGCTTAGTGCATGAGCTTTTTAAGCCTATTCCTGGTAGGTTTAAAGACTATATTGCTATGCCGAAAAAAAATATGTATCAATCACTGCACACCTCTCTAATTGGTCCAACTGGTAGACCATTTGAGATACAAATTAGAACTTGGGAAATGCACAAAATTGCAGAGGTTGGTATTGCTGCGCATTGGAAATACAAAGAAGGCTTTACAGGGGAAAGCGATATGGACTCTAAATTAGAGTGGGTTCGTCAGCTTTTAGACATTCATAAGGATTTAACCGATGCAGAGGAATTTATGAATACCCTTAAAATTGACCTTTTTGAAGATGAGGTTTTTGTTTTTTCGCCAAAGGGAGATGTTATAAACCTTCCTGCTGGCTCGTGCCCTATTGATTTTGCTTATGCTATCCATAGTGCAATTGGTAACAAAACAACTGGTGCAAAAATTAATGGCAAAATTGTTCCTCTCGACCACGCTATGATAAATGGTGATATTGTAGAAATAATAACATCCTCAGTTCCACATGGGCCAAGCCGTGATTGGCTTAAAATAGTTAAAACATCACAGGCAAGGAAAAAAATAAATGAATGGTTTAAAAAAGAAAACCGTGAGGAAAATATACAAAGAGGCAAGGATTCACTCGAAAAAGAAATGAAACGCAATGGTCTTCCTTTAACTTTGCTTCATAAAAAAGAATGGATGGAACCAATTTACAAAAGATATACATTAAATGCGTTAGATGATTTATTTGCAACAATTGGTTTTGGTGGGCTTCCAGTTGCAAAGGTAATAACAAGAATTAAAGAAGAAAATCGCAAAACTGAAAAGCCTGAGGTTGACGAAATTACAGAAATATCTGAAACTAAGCCACGTTCTAACAAAAACAGCAATGGTATTGTTGTTCGTGGTATAGAAAACTGTTTGGTTAGGTTTTCAAGATGCTGTAACCCTGTACCTGGTGATGAAATAGTTGGTTATATTACCCGTGGTAGAGGCGTTTCTGTTCACCGTAAGGATTGTATTAACGTAAGGAATTTAGAAAATTCCGTCCTACAAGAGGGCGAACGTTTTATTGATGTATGGTGGGCTGATGAGCATAAAGCCAGCTATTATACCGATATACAGGTTGTTGCCAATGATAGGCAAGGGCTTGTGCTTGAAGTTACAAATGCAGTTTCCGAGCTTAAAATTAACCTTAGTGCATTAAATGCAAGAGGGACAAAGGATGGGCTTGGAATTGTAAACTTGACTGTTGAAATTAAAAACAAAGAACAGCTTGAAAAAGCACTTAAACGCTTTTGGAAAATCCACGGGGTTACTTCGGTAATTCGTACAAAACAGTAATGGAGGAAGCTATGATAATTGAAACAATACCGCTTGGTATTTACGCAACAAATTGTTATATATTTGGCGATAGTTTAAGTAAAGAAGTTGTTATAATAGACCCTGCCGATGAAGCTAATAAAATAATAAATATTATAGAGAAAAATAATTATATTGTAAAATATATAATCATTACTCACGGTCATTTTGACCATATTTTGGCTCTAAAAGATATAAAGCAAAAATATAATGCACCAGTTGCAATTCACAAAGACGATGCGGAGTATTTAAGTAATAATAATGCAAATTTATCTGTTGATGTTCCAAATGTAAAAATCGAAAGTGTAACTGCTGATATAATTTTGAATGATGGAGATGTAATAAATTTAGGCAAATATAAGCTTGAAATAATTCACACACCAGGGCATACAAATGGTGGAATATGTATTAAAGCTGATGATGTTTTATTTTCTGGTGACACTTTATTTTTAAATTCAATTGGCAGGACTGATTTGCCAACAGGTAGCTTTGATAAATTAGAAGCTTCAATTAAAAAATTATACACTCTTGGTGATAATATAAAAGTGTACCCAGGGCACGGCCCAAGCACAACTATTGGGCAAGAAAAAAGGACTAATCCTTATGTGAGGGCTTATAATGAATAGCAATCCGTGGGGAGAAATATCTGGAATTCGTCCTGTAAAAATAATTAGAACTATGCTTAAAAATGGTAAAACAGAGCAAGAAGCTGAGGAATTTTTCAAGCTACAGCATAAGGTAAGTAGCGAAAAAACAAAGCTTTCACTCCAAATTGCAAGGCTTGAAATGAATATTTTAAAAGATATAAACGAAAATGATATTTGCCTTTATATTGGCATACCTTTTTGCAAAACAAGGTGCCTTTATTGTTCATTTGTTACTAATACAGCAAGCAATAGCGCACATTTAATTCAGCCATTTGTTGAAGCACTTGTTAAGGAAATTCAGTATACCTCTGAAATTGTTAAACAAATGGGCAGCAGGGTTGTGTCGCTATACATTGGTGGAGGAACACCAACCACATTATCACCAGAGCAACTAAATGCAATTATTACACAGTGCAAAAAGTGGTTTGACTTATCTGCCCTAAAAGAATTTACAGTAGAAGCTGGCAGGCCAGACACAATAGACGAACCTAAGCTTGTTGCACTAAAAAATTTTGGAGTGACACGAATTAGTATAAACCCACAAACTATGAACGACAAAACCTTAAAGCTAATTGGAAGACAGCACAGTGCAAATGAAATTATTGATAGCTTTAATTTGGCAAGGAATTTGGGCTTTGACAATATAAATATGGACATAATAGCCGGGCTACCTGGCGAAGATTTAATAGATTTTATTCATACATTAAAAGAGGTTGAAGCATTGAACCCAGAGAGTATAACCGTCCATACTATGAGCATTAAACGTGGCTCTAAGCTACACGAAACATTAGGCGATTATGCGCTAACAGATGGAAAAATTGTTGCAAGTATGGTAGATTATGCGCTTGATTATATTTGCAAGCATAACAAAAAGCCATATTATTTATACAGACAAAAAAACATTCTTGGCAACCTTGAAAACGTTGGTTATTCAAAAAGTGGTTATGAATGCTTGTATAATATTATGATAATGGAAGAAACATCAACAATTATATCTTTGGGAGCTGGGGGAGTTACAAAAACAGTTAACCCTAAAAATGACAGAATTGAACGCATTTTTAATGTTAAGGAAACATCTGAATATGTTAGCAGAATTGATGAAATGTGCAGGCGAAAGGATTCAATTATTAAGTTTTTGTAACAAGGTTGAAGTTGGTTGTGAATACTGTTATAATTATCAAAGATTTTATTTTGAAAGGAATGTTTTTATATGCCAGTAGTAGATATGTCAGTTGAAAAGTTAAAGGAATATCAAGGTATTACACCTTGCCCAACAGATTTTGAAGAATATTGGGACAGCGCTCTTGCAGAAATGAATGCCATCGACCCAAAAGTAGAATTAATTCCATCAGAATTTACTACACCAAATGTAGAATGTTTTGATTTATACTTTACAGGAGTGAAAAACGCGCGTGTTCACGCAAAATTTTTACGCCCTAAAAACATTGAAAAACCAGCACCGGCTTTATTGAAATTTCACGGATATTCCGCAAATGCAGGTGATTGGACAGGTCATTTAGCACAAGCAGGGCAAGGCTTTTGCGTTGCGGCGCTTGATTGCCGTGGGCAAGCAGGATTATCAGAGGATACTGGTGGCGTAATTGGAAATACTTTAAATGGTCATATAATTCGTGGACTTTTTGGTGATGACCCACACGATTTATTATTTAGACACATTTTTTTAGATACTGCACAGCTTGCTAAAATAGTAATGAGCTTTCCTGAGGTTGATGAAAAAAGAGTTGGCGCAATGGGTGGCTCGCAGGGTGGTGGGCTTACACTTGCTTGTGCTTCATTAGAGCCAAGAATTAGAAAAGCAGCATCAACATACCCGTTTTTAAGTGATTATAGAAGAGTATGGGAAATGGATTTAGACGTTGCAGCTTATGAAGAACTAAGAAAATATTTTAGAAGCTTTGACCCACAACATAAAAACGAAGACGAAATATTCACAAAGCTTGGCTATATCGACATTCAAAACCTTACAAAACGCATAAAAGCAGAAGTATTAATGGCAACAGGGCTTATGGACACAATTTGCCCACCATCAACACAATTTGCAGCATATAATAAAATTACTGCGCCAAAGAGCGTGGAATTTTTTCCAGACTTTGGACACGAGGGTTTACCAGGTTTTGATGACCAAGTTATGCAATTTATGCTTGAAATGTAATTATTTATTACTAATTTTTAAAATAGTGTTGACTTTATGCGGAAAATTTAGTATTCTATTATACATAATCTTAAAGTTTTCCGATGATTTTAAAGGAGCGATATTATGTTTTCAAAAGAAGTACTTGTATCCAATCAAGTTGGGCTTCACGCAAGGCCAGCAACATTCTTCATTCAAAAGGCAAATGAATTTAAAGCAAGCATCTGGGTTGAAAAGGAAGAAAGAAGAGTTAACGCTAAAAGCTTGCTCGGAGTGCTTTCATTAGGAATTGCTCGTGGTGTGAACATAACAATCCTCGCAGAGGGAACAGATGAGGAACAAGCGGTTGCGGCTCTTGTAGAGCTAATATCCACTAATTTTGCTGAATAATTTGTATTATTAAAGTAGTTCTGTCATTGTGCAGAGCTATTTTTTTATAGCATAAGGCGACTTTTTTATATACCATAGGGAGGTTTTTATGTTTAAAGAACAACTTAAAAATTTGCCAAAAAATCCTGGCGTTTATATAATGCGTAATTCGATTGATGAGGTTATTTACGTTGGAAAGGCAAAAAACCTTAAAAACCGTGTAACGCAATATTTTCAATCAAGCAAGAACCACGCTCCAAAGGTTATTGCTATGGTTGCTAATATTTCTCGTTTTGAATATATAATAACAGGCACAGAATTTGAAGCATTGGTGCTTGAATGTAACCTTATAAAGCAATACAGACCAAAATATAATATTTTATTAAAGGACGACAAAAGCCACCCTTATATAAAAGTTACTTTGAATGAGGAATACCCACGAATTATTCTTGCAAGGAAAATTGAAAAAGATGGTGCAAGGTATTTTGGACCTTATCTTAGTGCGTTTGTTGTAAATGAAACTATTGATATAATTAAAAAAGTTTTTTATGTGCGTTCTTGTAATCGTGTGTTGCCTCGTGATATTGGCAAGTTAAGACCATGTCTAAATTATCATATAAAGCAATGCAGTGCACCCTGCAATAATAAAATTTCTCAAATGGAATACAAAAATGTGTTTATAGATATTATTTCGTTTCTTGATGGTAAGCATAGTGAAATTATAGATAAATTAACAATTCAAATGACCGAAGCATCGAAATTGCTTGAATTTGAACGTGCGGCAAAAATTCGTGATAAAATTAATGCAATTAAGAAAATAACAGAAAAACAAAGGGTTGTTTCAACAGCGCAAGGAAATCAAGATATTATTGCATTTGCCGATGATAATAAAACAATTTGTATTCAGGTGTTTTTTGTGCGCAATGGTAAGGTTGTCGGCAGAGAGCATTTTATTATTAAAAATGACCAACAGGACAGTAAAAGCCAAATTATGACAAGTTTTGTAAAGCAGTATTATGGTATGGCAACCTATGTTCCAAGCACAATTATTTTACAACACGATATTGAAGACAGGGAATTGGTTGAAAAGTGGCTTTCCGAAAAATGTGAGGCTAAAATTCAAATAACAGTTCCGCAAAAGGGTGAAAAGCTTAACATTATTAAAATGGTAGAAAAAAATGCAATAGAAACATTAAAGTTAAACGCTATGAAACATGATATTTCAAAACGGAAAATGGACGATTTAATGTTTGAGCTAAAAGAAACATTAGGCTTAAAAAATGCACCAATGCGAATTGAAGCTTATGATATTTCAAATATTTCTGGAACTGACAGCGTGGGAGTGTGCGTTGTTTTTGAAAATGGTGCTCCTAAAAAGGGTGATTATAGGAAATTTAACATTCGCTCAATCACAACGCCAGACGATTATGAAAGTATGAAAGAGGTTGTATATAGGCGAATTTCAAATGGAGTTAATGGCGAAAAGGGCTTCACCCCACTTCCTGACCTAATTTTGCTTGATGGTGGCAAGGGGCATGTGTCGACTGTGCTCGAGGTTCTAAAATTCTTTAATCAAAACATACCTCTATTTGGAGTTGTCAAAGACGATAAACATAAAACTCGTGGGCTAACAACTGCTGCCCAAGAAATTGGCATAAAGAGAACAAGCTCTGTATTTAAGTTTTTAACCAGAATACAAGATGAGGTTCATCGATTTGCGATAACTGCACACAGAAAAAAACATAAAAAGACTACATTTGCATCAGAATTAGAAAACATAAATGGTGTTGGCGAAAAAAGGCGTTCAATTTTACTAAAACATTTTAAGACAATAAAAGCAATTAAAAATGCGACAACGGAAGAGCTAACTTCCGTAAATGGAATTGATAGCAAAACTGCAAGCGCAATATTTGAATATTTCTCTAATGATGTTTGACACTAATTGCAAAATGTGGTAAAATTTAATGAGAATATCTAACAAGGAGTAATTTCAATGTTTATAATGGATTGTTTAGCAACAAATGAGAAAGGCAACCTAACCATAGGCGGTTTAGACGTTGCGGATTTAGCAAAAGAATATGGTACGCCACTTTATATAATGGATGAAGACCAAATTCGCAAAAATTGCCGTACTTATAAGGACGCAATGGACAAGCACTATAACGGAAATGGTATGGTGCTATACGCAAGCAAGGCTTTTTCGTGTAAGTATATTTGCAAAATTGCCAAGGAAGAAGGCTTAGGGCTTGATGTTGTTTCTGGTGGAGAGCTATACACTGCCTTAAAGGCTGATTTCCCTGCTGAAAAGATTTATTTCCACGGAAATAACAAAACTTCTGATGAGCTTAAAATGGCTGTGGCTAATAATGTTGGAAGAATTGTTTGTGATAATATTTTTGAGGTTGATAGATTAAACGAAATAGCAAAAAATGTAGGCAAAACAGTTAATATTTCATTTAGAATTAAGCCTGGAATTGATGCACACACACACGATTTTATTATGACTGGTCAAATTGATTCTAAATTCGGTGTTGCGCTTGAAACTGGCGAGGCAGAGGAAATTGTTAAATATGCAAATTCCCTTTCAAACTTAAATGTTGTTGGTGTGCATTGTCATATTGGTTCTCAGATATTTGATATTGACCCATTTGTTTTAGCGGCTGAAAAAATGATGAATTTTATTGGCGATATTAAGGCTAAATATGGCATAGAAATAAAAGAGCTTAACTTGGGCGGTGGATATGGCATTAAATACCTATCAAGCCACGACCCTATTGCCTATGATGAATATATAGCGAAAATTTCTACTGTTGTTAAGGGTATTGCAAGCGAAAGAAATTTAGCACAGCCAACAATACTAATGGAGCCAGGGCGTTCTATCGTTGCACCAGCAGGTATAACCGTTTACTCGGTTGGTGCAGTTAAAGAAATACCACAAATTAGAACCTACGTTTCAGTAGATGGTGGTATGGCAGATAACCCAAGATATATTATGTATGGCTCGGAATATGAGGCTGTTTTGGTGAGCAACCCAAAAGGCACACCTGAAAAAGTGGTTACAATAGCAGGAAAATGCTGTGAATCTGGCGATATTTTAATAAAAGACATAAATTTACCAACAATAAAAACAGATGATTTAATTGCCGTGCTTGCAACTGGTGCATACAATTATTCTATGGCAAGTAATTATAACAGAATTCCTCGTCCACCAGTTGTAATGGTTAGTGGTGGCAAGTCGAAAATGGTAGTCGCTCGTGAAACATACGAGGATATAATAAAAAATGACATTTGAAGGTGAATAAATGCTAAGAGGAATGGACATCGAACAATTAATACTACTAATACCTGTTTTATTATTTTCACTTACGATACATGAGCTTTCACACGGTTATGTAGCATTTTTGCTTGGTGATAGAACAGCAAAAAATATGGGCAGGCTAACACTTAACCCAATTGCACACATTGATTGGATAGGCTTTTTAATGCTTATGACGGTTGGTTTTGGTTGGGCAAAGCCAGTTCCAGTTGATATGCGATATTTTGAAAACCCCAAGCGTGGAATGGCACTAACTGCACTTGCAGGGCCTGTTTCTAATATAATTATGGCATTTATTAGTGCCCTTATATTTGCTTTTGCAAGTACAAAATTCGGTGCAAATCTTAACAATTATGTAAAGCTATTTTTAATTTTAATGGTTCAGTATAATTGTGTGCTTGCAATGTTTAATTTTATACCAATTCCACCACTTGATGGCTCTAAAATTCTCGGTGCTTTTTTGCCAAACAAGGCATATTTTACACTTATGATGTATGAGCAATATGGTATGATTGTTTTAATAATACTTTTGTACACGAATATTTTAAGCCCAGTACTTAGCACAGGAATTAGTAATCTTACAACTGCAATATTTAGTATTATTCAACTAATACCTATGTAGAGAGGTAAACTAATGAAACAAATTTCGTTTAAGCTACAAGTTTTCGAAGGACCTCTTGACCTACTTTTGCACCTTATAAACAAAAATAAGGTAAATATTTATGACATACCAATTTCTGAAATAACGGAGCAATATATTTATTATATTTCAGAAATGGAAACGTTTGATATTGAGGTGTCCAGCGAATTCCTTGTGCTTGCTGCAAATTTATTATACATTAAATCAAAAATGCTACTTCCTAAATATGACGAAACGGAAGAGCAGGAGGACCCTCGCTTAGAGCTTGCTCAAAGGCTTATTGAATATAAACAATTTAAACAAGCTGCTCAATATCTGACCGAGCGTGAATTTGCAGGGTGTCATACCTTTTACAAAATTCGTGATTATATCGAGCCACGCCTTATTGACGAGAGCCTTACAGACATTGGCACAGGTCATTTATCCTTGGCTATGATGCAAATATATCAGAAATTTCAAAATAGAAAGCCCCCAACTGCAAGGAATTTTACAGGCATTGTTGGCAGAGAAATAATTACAGTATTTTCAAAGGTTAAATTTCTTATTTCAAGCCTTAAAACATTTCGAAAGATTAAATTTACAGATATTTTTAAAGGTGTTAAATCTCGTGATGAAGCAGTTGCATCATTTTTAGCAGTTTTGGAGCTTATGAAAATGAATAGAGTTAAAATTACCGATAATAAAGGTAGTGTAGAGCTTAGCTATGTTAACAAGAAAGGGATGAATGTAAGCGTTGGAGATACAGAGGATTGAGTCAATAATTGAAGCAGTACTTTTTGCATCTGGTGACGCTATATCAGTTGAAAGATTATGTGAAATTGCAGAGGTTGATAGAGATACAATGCAGTCCATAATTTTCAGATTATCCGATGCATACAACTACCAAAAGCGAGGAATTCGCATAGTCCAAATTGGTGATAAATATCAAATGGCAACTCGTGGGGAATTTGCCGAGTATGTTCAAAAAATTATAGAGCCACGAAAGCGCAACCCAATTTCAAAAGC
>CAYVWT010000015.1:0-22697 GCA_964455565.1 uncultured Clostridiaceae bacterium
TAAATGCTGGTGCAACTTATAATTTAAAGAGCAAATGGGCAACAATTGTTGGAACGGCAACAAAGGTTTGGCAATAAAAATTTAGTGGGTAGGAAATCTTTTTCGATTTCCTACCCACTTTTTAAGATAAATTATTTTTGTATTCCAGCCGCCGTATATACATTTGCATAATGCTGATTTACATATACTTGCGATGTATCTACTCCATGAGGTATGCTATTTTTTAAATAACAATCAAAATGTCCTACAACTCCATTGTCTGGCGTTGTGTCGAAGCTATGTGGCATTCCAGATAATGATGCAGCAATATTCATTCCATCCTTGAAAATAACGACAGGTCTTGGCGTCCATTCCCAATTTGCCCATAACTGCTTCATAACATTTGTGTCATTTGCTGTTAGTGGCTCAACATCTGCGTGGTTATATCCTCCCAAAACCTTTACACTAAATACTTTGCCTGTTTGCAAATCTGTAATTGTGAAAACTGAATTTCTTCTTAATAAGTATTTCCCATCTAAAAACCAATCTACTAAATGTCCAAAGTGAGTTGGCGCTGAATCCTCAGCTGGAACAACTGCATAATTTCTTGGAGCATATCCGTTAATTGCTATCTTCTCGCCTGCATTAAACCAATCTGAAGTCGACATATAATTATACTTCATTATATTACTTGAAGTCGCACCAAATTTGCTTGCTATTATACCAGCATTATCCCCTGCTTGCACAATATAGGTAACAGATGGCCAAGATAGAATTGGGGCTGGTCTTGTTGTGGTAGGTGCTATAATTGGTTGCAATTTATATGGAATTAAAAGTGATTGTCCTATATAAATCGAATCACTAACAAGCCCATTTAATGCTTTTAAACTGGTCGCAGTAATACCAAATTTATTTGCGATTAACCAAAGTGAGTCCCCTGATTTTACTATATACAAATGTGAATCAGGCTTTAATTTAAGAACTTGTCCAACATAAATAGCATCTGTTGTAATTCCATTTAGTAGCTTTAAATCGTTAACTGTTACAGAAACAGCAGTTGAGATTTTCCACAGCGTGTCCCCACTTTTTACAGTGTATGTATCTAAAATAGCCGCATTCGTTTGGGATATACCAAGCGTAATCATAAGCATTGTTAGAACCACAAGCATAGAAATAAATTTACCATATTTCCTCATAATATTAGCTCTCCTTTTTTTATGTTTATGTTTAAAGTTTAAAGGATTTGGAGCATAAATTCAAGCTATAATATATGTAAAAAAAGGATTAATATTCTGCACCATAAATATTTGCTATCATATATTACATATATAAGCATTTTTAGTTGCCTCGCAACTTTTTTTATGAAAGGTATGGTATATATGGTTATTTATGTTGTTAAGCCCGGCGATAGCATTTATTCTATTGCAAAGGCTAATGGAACTTCGCCAGATAAAATTATAAGAGAAAATGAGATTATAAACCCAACGCAGTTGGTTGTTGGGCAAACATTAGTTCTTACAACTGAAACTAAAAAGCTTGGTACAATAAATGTTAATGGATATGTGCTACCTACCACAAATATGGAGGTGCTACGCAAAACCCTGCCACATTTGACATTTCTAAGCATTTTTAGCTATGACGTTATGCCTAATGGCTCACTTACGACTATTAACGATGATGCAATAATTACCGAGGCACGAAATGCAAAGGTTGCACCGATTATGGTAATTACTAATATTATTGAGGGCTCTGGGTTTAGCAGCGCCCTTGCCCACACGATACTCACTAATCAGAAGGCGCAGGATGCTTTAATTGCAAATGTTCTTAGAATAATGAAGGCTAAAAATTATTATGGGCTTAATATTGATTTTGAATATATTTTTCCGTATGACCGAGAAAGCTATAATAATTTTGTTCGCAAGGTTACAGAAATTATGCACAGGCAAGGTTATATTGTAACAACGGCGCTTGCACCTAAAAACTTGGCTAATCAAAGAGGGCTTTTGTATGAGGCGCACGACTATCCTGTGCACGGCGCAACAGTTGATTTTGTAATTCTTATGACCTATGAGTGGGGCTATGTTGCGGGGCCACCTTTGCCTGTTGCCCCAATAGACAGGGTTAAAAAAGTTTTAGACTATGCAGTTACTGCCATACCAAGCAAGAAAATTTTGATGGGCATACCAAATTACGGTTATGACTGGAAATTACCATACGAGCCCGGCACAAGAGCGACTACAATTTCAAATATTGAAGCTGTTAACAGAGCTTTTACCAATAAAGCAAGAATTGAATATAACACAGTAGCACAATCACCATTTTATAATTATTATGAAAGTGGTGGCAGGGGGCATATAGTTTGGTTTGAGGATGCAAGGAGCATACAAGCCAAGCTTATGCTCGTAAACGAGTATAAGCTTGGAGGGGTAAGCTATTGGACATTAGGCAGATATTTTCCACAAAACTGGCTTGTGCTTGAATCAATGTATAATGTTAGAAAGGTGCTTTAATACTGATTTTCAACCACCAAGAGTAATATCCTGTATTTGATACCACTCGAGCGCTAAGTCTAAATGCTCTGGCTTATAATCTGGCCATAAATCGTCTAAAATATAAAAGTCTGAATAAATTGTTTGAATTGGCAGAAAACCACTAAGACGTCTTCTGCCTCCAAAACGAATAATTAAATCTATTCTTGAAATATCAGACGATGCAATGCTTTTACTAAAACCATCCTTGCCTTTTACAACATTTTGCTTTAATGATTGAGTTAAATCCCAATTCCAGCCATAATTCACTAAAAAATTTACCTTAATTAACCCTTTGCCAAATTTGGTTCTGCGTGTGAAAGGTATCAGTTCCTTTGGGAACAAGGGTGAATCTGTGTTGCCTACAATTAGCAATTCTGCATCATAATCGGTTAGTTGCAAAACAGAGTTAACACACGCACTACTAAATGCCTCCGTTTGCACAGCTGGGCGCTTTGTATTATCCTGTGTAAAGCCATAAAAAGTGATTTCTTGTATGCCAAGCTCTATACATCTTTTATAAAGCTCGAAGCCTGGGGGAATGCCAAATTTATAACCATCTTCCTTTTCATAGCCATTTAAAACAGCCCATCTTCTGTTGCCGTCGGGTATAATTCCAATATGTTTTGGCAGACGTTGATATGTTTTCATAGTATAACACCTCCTAAAATATAGTATAACCATATTTTAGGAATATATCAAAAAAAGTGGCATAGCCACTTTTTTTGATATATTATTTAATTAATTTAAGTTCTTTTTCATTTACAGATATTTTAGCATCTGCTTTCCACTGTGCTTGTAAATCTTCAAATTGAGTATTTTTAGCGTGTGATTTAAGCTCTTCTTTATTCTTTTCAAATTGAGTTTCATCTGTTGGGTATCTCTTTATAATGTGGTAACCATAATTTGTTTCAACAATGTCACTAACTGCACCAACCTGAAGTGCAAGTGATGCTGTTTCAAAAGCAGGAACCATACCACCTTGGCTACCAAGTGCAAAACCTTTACCTAATATATAACCATCTGGTTGACTTTTCGAGCCTGGATCTTCTGAAAGCTCTGCAACTAATTTATCGAAATCCTCGCCTGCCTTAGCCTTTGCAAGAATTTGATCTGCCTTTGCCTTTGCAGCGTCTTGTTGTTCCTTTGGTAATGGCTTTCCATCTTGCTGTCCAACTGTCATAATAAGAATATGCTTAACACGAGCTGTTTTTTCTAAATAAAATTGTTTTGCAGCAGCATCGTCAACATCTGTAGCAAATTTTTCTTTAAGCTTGCTTGCATATAAACTGTTTTCAAGTAGACTATTATACGTTTCAGATGTCAAGCCATTCTTTTTAAGCTCTGCCTCGAATGCATCTCTACCACCTGATTTTTGCATTTGGCTTGCTTTTTGTTTACCAATAGAAGCAATGTCCTCTTGTGAAAGCTTAATTCCGTTTTCCTTTGCTTTTTGAGTAATAATTGCAGCCTTTTCAGCCTCATCAAGTGCTTTTTCCCTTGCGGCATCTATTGCCTTTTTGCCCTCTACCTCAGCAGTTTCCCAGAAATCTGGTGCGCTTGCTGTGTTTTGCTGTTGTTCAATTTGCGATTTTACCTGTGTAAGGTAAAAGTTAAATTCTGATTTTGTTATCTTCACACCATTAACAGTAGCAACTGATGAACCATCAACCGTTCCACAAGCTGACAAACTAGTTGTAAGTGCAAAAACTATTGCAACTATAAAACTTATTTTTAATAACTTCACAATACATCCTCCTAAAAAATCTAATATTTATATTATACTCTACTCTTCTTCATCTTTCAATCGTTTATAGCCCTGTAACAAACTTTTAATATTATTCAAAAGCCCTCCACCCTTTTGGCGCAAAGTAATATATGATTTTGTGCTTGGGGAAAACAACACTTTTCCCTTGAATTCCTCAATTAATTTTGAAATAGTAGCAAAATCAAGCTGTTTTTCATTTGAAAATGAGAATATAACGCCATTTTCCTTTTGCATTACCTCGTCAATTCCGTTCAAGGCTGCCATACTCCTTATTAACGCTATTTCTATAAGGTTTGCAACGCTTGGAGGGACATTACCATATCTATCCTCTATTTCCTCATATACCTCGTATGCATCCTGTTGGCACTCTATTGCCGCAATTTTTTTATATATTTCTATTCTGTAATTTTCGTGGGTAATATAATCCTTTGGGATAAATGCATTTATATTTAGCGACACAGCAGTTTGAATTTCTGGTGGCATAGGCTCACCTTTTAGCTGTGCAACGGCCTCACCAAGTAATTTACAATACATATCATAGCCTACTGCATCCATATGTCCATGCTGCTGTGCGCCTACGACATTCCCCGCTCCACGAATTTCAAGGTCACGCAGGGCTATTTTAAAGCCACTGCCAAACTCTGTGAAATCTCGTATAGCACGAAGCCTTTTTTCTGCAGTTTCAGATAATGCTTTGTCCCTTTTATATACAAGATATGCGTACGCAAGCCTGTTTGAGCGCCCAACACGACCACGAAGCTGGTACAACTGTGACAGCCCCATTTTGTCGGCATCCTCTACAATTATTGTGTTGATATTTGGAATATCAAGCCCTGTTTCGATTATCGTTGTACAAACCAAAACGTCAACATCACCATCTAAAACCTGTTGCATAATGTCTTCAAGCTGATTTTCAGTCATCTTGCCATGCCCAACTGCAACACGAAGGTCTGGCGCAAATGTGCGTATTTGTGCGGCAACACGGTCTATCGTATGCACTCGATTATGCAGATAATAACCCTGACCACCCCTTGCAACCTCACGAACTATTCCATCTTTTAACATTTCTGCGTTATACTCTAAAACATAGGTTGAAACTGGATATCTGTCCTTTGGTGGGTTTTCAAGCACGCTCATATCCCTAATGCCTATCATACTCATATGCAGGGTTCTTGGAATTGGCGTTGCTGTAAGGGTTAGTACATCTACATAGTTTCGTATTTCCTTTAATCGTTCCTTATGTGCAACTCCAAAGCGTTGCTCCTCGTCTATAATTAAAAGCCCTAATTTTTTAAATTCAATGTCTTTTTGAATTATTCTGTGCGTGCCAATGATTATGTCAACCTCACCAGTTTTCGCCCTTTTCACCGTTTCCCTTTGCTGTTTTGCTGTGCGAAAGCGTGAAAGCATTTCAACCTTAATAGGGAAATCCTTCATTCGTTGGCAAAAGGTTTTGTAGTGCTGGTTTGCAAGAATAGTAGTTGGAACAAGGTATGCCACTTGATAGCCATCCATTACAGCTTTAAATGCCGCACGGAGCGCTATTTCCGTCTTTCCATATCCAACGTCACCACAAAGTAATCTGTCCATAGGGCGTGGTTTTTCCATATCAGAGCGAACCTCATCAATTGCAAGTAATTGGTCATCTGTTTCATCATAAGGAAAGGTTGCATCAAAATCCTTATGCCATTCTTTATTTGGCGAAAATGCAACGCCCTCAATATTTTGCCTTGATGCATATAGCCGTATAAGCTGGTCTGCCATATCGGCACAGCTTTTTTTAACCTTTTGCTTGGTTAATTGCCACTGTGTGCCACCAAGCTTGTTAAGCTTTATATTCACACCATCCTTGCCAACATATTTGAATAATAAATCAAGCTGATTAGTTGGCACATATAGCGAATCATTTCCATTAAACCTAATTTGCAAATAATCTGCTGTTGCACCGTCGACAGTCATAGTTTTTATTCCAGAAAACTGACCAATACCATGGTTTTGGTGAACAACAAAATCTCCAACATTAAGGTCTGTAAAGCTACTTAGCCTTTCGTGGCTTTTTTTCATTATTTTGCGTTTGCGCTTTCTATCTTTCCCAAATATTTCTTTGTCGCTAATTACTGCCATATTTATAAGTGGGTATTCAAAGCCCCTGTTTAGCTCACCGTGGGTAACGATTATTTGCCCATTTTTTGGTGGCTCTGTAACATTATCAACATACCCTGCTATTATTTCTTCGTCGCAAAGTGTTTGCGCTATGTTTTTCGCCTTTTGTGGGCTTCCACCTAAAATAACTACTCCATAATTATTGTTTTTATAATGCCTTACGCTATCATAAAAGAATTCTATTTTCCCATGGAAAATGCTTTGCGTTTTAGAGGTAATAGAAAGTATTCGCTTTGGCTTATAGTCTGGTGAGGAATGCGAAAGCCCAGATAAGCCAATTAAATTACCCTTTGACAGCCTACCGACGGCGTCAATATAATCATACCTCCACTCACTATCTATTGGTGGAATTATGCCTTTTTCTATAAACCCTGCAACAGTTTCGCCTAATTGCCAGCCACTGCTTTGCGCACTCTCGCTAACCCTCGCAGGCTCACACACAAATACAAGTGAATCTTTCGAGATATAGTCCATTATTGTTGTAATTTCAGGGTAAATTAAGGGTATATATTTATCAATAGATGGAAAATGCGCAGAATTTTCAAGGCGTTCAATGTCACGCTTTACGTTGACTGGAACAACGTGGTCCTCGGTTTCCAAAAATAATTTTAATTTGTCTATTAGCCCATTTCGCTCATCGCTATCTAAAATAAATTCCCCTGCCGGAAGTGCAGTAACACCTTCTATTTTGTCTAATGAGCGTTGGGATAGCACGTCAAACTCACGAATTGAGTCCACCTCATCATAAAACAGCTCAATTCTGCAAGGGTTTTCACTACTATGCGAAAAGAAATCTACAATTCCACCTCGAATGCTAAACTGCCCCTTGCCCTCTACCATATCCTCACGCACATAGCCAAGGTGAACGAAGCTTTTTGCAAGAGAGTTTATATCACAGGCTTCGCCAACCTTAAAGGATATTTTATATTCATCAAAGGCAGATTTTGGAGTAGTTGCGCTTAGCAGTGCAGGAACAGTTGCTATAACTACTGGCAAATTCACGTTATTTAAGCGTTCTAAAATATTAAGGCGCATAGATAAAATTTCCTGTGCAGAGGCTTCTATGTCATAAAAAATAAGCTCTCGCTCGGGGAACTGCATAGCATCTTCATCAAAAAAAAGCTGCAAATCCTCTAAAATGTTCCTTGCTGTAATTCCGTCTGGAACAATTATCAAAACAGGCTTTGAAAGCTTTTGGTGCGCACAAAAAACAAGGTGCGAAATAACAGATTCCGACACCCCAATTATGTTGGCAGGGAGAGCTTCCCTGCCCTTTATGCAATTAATTAGCTCCTCAAACTCAAACGAGCTATCGAGCATTTTTGAAAAACCATTGTGCTTCATTAAATTAAAAATCCTTTATAGTGATTTCGTTTTAGCCATTACATAATCAGCAAATTCTGCACCAGTAACGCCAGTATCACGACCAGTTATTTGATATTTCTTTTCTTCATACATACAAATATCAAGTGCTCTTTCTAACTTTTTAGCTTTTTCAGCATAGCCAATGTGTTCTAAAAGCATTACTGCCGCACGGATTATGCTACATGGGTCAGCATATTTATCTCTACCCTCGTCGACCATACGAGGTGCGCTACCGTGAATGGCTTCAAACATTGAATACCTTTTGCCAATATTTGCGCTACCCGCTGTGCCAACGCCACCTTGGAATTCTGCCGCCTCGTCTGTTAGTATATCCCCATACAGGTTAGGCAATACCATTACTTGGAACTGTGTGCGACGTTTTGGGTCTACAAGCTTTGCTGTCATAATATCTATATACCAATCATCAAGCTCGATTCCAGGATACTCCTTTGCAACCTGCTGACATATATTTAAAAACTTACCGTCAGTTGTTTTTACAACATTTGCTTTTGTAATTGCAGTTACTTTTGTTTTGCCTGCCTTTTTAGCATATTCAAAAGCTGCACGAGCTATGCGCTCTGTTCCCTCTGTTGTTGTTACGCAAAAATCTATTGCTAACTCGTCAGTTACATGAACACCCTTTGAGCCTACTGCGTATGAGCCCTCTGTGTTTTCACGATAGAAGGTCCAATCAATGCCTTGGTCTGCAACCTTTACAGGGCGAACGTTTGCGAAAAGGTCAAGCTCCTTACGCATTGCAACATTTGCGCTTTCAATGTTTGGCCATGGGTCACCTGCACGAGGTGTTGTTGTTGGGCCTTTTAATATAACGTGGCACTTTTTAAGCTCTTCTAAAACATCATCTGGAATTGCTTTGCCACAAGCAGCACGGTTTTCTATTGTTAAACCGTCAATCACTCTAAATTCAACCTTTTCACCTTGAAGTAAAAATTCTAATATTCTATGAGCCTCTTTTGTAATAGCAGGGCCTATTCCATCGCCACCTACTACGCCAATTATAACCTTTTCAAGCTCTGAATAATTTATAAAATCCTTCGTTTCATTCATTTGTTCAATTCTAACTAATTGTTCTTCTAATAATTTGCCAAATTTTTCTTGTGCTAATTTTATTGCATCATTCATTTATTTACCCTCACTTTGTAATTTAGTGTAATTCAAAAGTCCACCCGCAAGAATAATATCAATTTGGCGAGGTGAAAGTGAAATATCAAGCACCATTCTACCACTTTTCGTTTCATTTTTAAGCACTATTGGAGCATCCTCCTCAATTGCACTCTTAATATCATCAAGGACTAATACATCACCCTCATCAATGCTATCATAATCATCCTCGCTATGGAAGGTTAGTGGCAAAATGCCTGAATTTATAAGGTTAGCCATATGAATTCTTGCAAATGATTTTGCAATAACTCCCTTAATCCCAAGGTAAAGTGGAACAAGTGCTGCATGCTCCCTTGATGAACCCTGCCCATAATTTGAACCACCTATAATAAACCCACCATTTTTCTCTTTCGCACGAGCAGGAAAATTCGCATCGCAAGGTGCAAGGCAAAATTCAGATAAATATGGTATATTTGAACGGAAAGGCAATAACTTTGCATTTGACGGCATAATATGGTCGGTTGTTATATTATCTCCAACCTTAATTAGTGCCTCTGCCCTTATACTAAATGGAAGCTCTACATTTATTGGGAAAGGCTTAATATTTGGGCCCCTAACAACGTCAACGTCTTCAACTTTTTCAGCAGGGGCAACAACCATATTATCGTTTACTAAAAATTGCTTTGGCATCTCGATAACTGGTGCTTTGCCAAGTGTGCGTGGGTCTGTCAGCACGCCTGTAATGGCGCTAATTGCTGCAACCTCTGGGCTTACAAGGTATATTTGTGCAGAGGTTGTTCCACTTCTACCCTCGAAATTACGGTTATTTGTGCGAAGTGAAATAGCGTCTGTCTTTGGCGCTTGCCCCATACCTATGCATGGTCCACAAGCACTTTCAAGTATCCTTGCACCTGCCTCAATCATATCTGCAAGTGCACCGTTTTGCGCAAGCATATTAAGCACCTGCTTAGAACCAGGGCCTATTACCAAGCTAACATCTGGGTGAACCGTTTTCCCTTTTAATATTGCCGCCGTTTTCATCATATCTGTGTATGATGAATTTGTACAGCTACCTATAAACACTTGGTCAACCTTTATTGAGCCAATATTTTCTAATGTATCAACAACGTCTGGCATATGTGGTTTTGCAGCAAGCGGAGTTAGCTTTGATAAATCAACAGTTATTTCATCATCATAATTAGCATCTGCATCTGGTAATAATTCTACCCAATCAGATTCTCTGCCTTGTGCTTTTAAAAATTCCTTTGCAACAGCATCACTTGGGAAAATTGATGTTGTAGCACCAAGCTCTGCGCCCATATTAGTAATGGTTGCACGCTCTGGCACGGTTAAGGTGCTTACACCCTCACCAGCATATTCTATGACATAGCCAACTCCACCTTTAACCGAAAGCACACGAAGAACCTCTAAAATTATATCCTTCGCCGAAACCCACGGGCTAAGCTTGCCGACTAAATCTACCTTTTTAACCTTTGGCATTAGAAGGTGATACGCTCCACCACCCATTGCAACTGCAACGTCAAGCCCACCTGCGCCAATGGCAATCATACCAATTCCACCACAGGTTGGTGTATGGCTATCCGAGCCTAACAGCGTTTTGCCAGGAATACCAAAACGCTCTAAATGAACCTGATGACAAATCCCATTGCCTGGGCGTGAAAAATATACACCATGCTTGCTTGTAACGGTTTGGATATACTTATGGTCGTCTGCGTTCTCAAAACCAGCTTGAAGTGTGTTATGGTCTATATAAGCTACCGATTTTTCTGTTTTAACTCTTGGAATCCCAATTGCTTCAAATTGGAGATATGCCATTGTGCCTGTTGAATCCTGCGTAAGTGTTTGGTCAATTTTAATAGAAATTTCTGTTCCTGCCTTCATTTCACCTGTAACCAAATGCTTCGCAATTATTTTTTGCGCTAAATTGTAACCCATTTTTATTATACCTCCATTGTAAACTCTTATATTATTTTATGAAATTTTGCGGTTATTGTCAAGGGAATTTGCATTTTTCAACGAATTGCACAGTTTTCAGACAAATTCCAGTCTAAAAACTGGAATTTGGTGGCGTAAGGCTTGCACAGCAAGCCAACAGCCACACTATTTCGCATTTGAATTCCAATTATCTTTATAAAGATTTCAAACGCAAAATAGTATTTGACAGTTTGAAAACAATAATTTTGTAATATGATTGACATAATTCTGTAACAATACTATTATTTACTCCACAATGTCCACAAAGTTATCCACAGGCACTTCGCCATATATGATGTGATATTTAAGATTTATCCACAAAATCAACAATGCCATTTTACTGGCTTTATCGAACCTGTAATTAGGTTGTAGTTGTTTACATAACAACATTTTTTGCTAAAATTTTATCATACTATTACAGTTTTACAAAATGCCTAAATCCCTTGTGGCTACTGCATTTAAGTCGGTTTTTGCAACCACACCACTTAGCAATAAATGGTAACCTCTTGCAGCTATCATTGCTGCATTGTCCGTGCATAAAATTAACGGTGGATAATGTAGTTTAAGCCCATTTTTTTGTGCAAGGTCTTCTGTTAGCTCTCGAAGTAGCAAATTTGCGGCTACTCCTCCAGCTAACGCTATATTTTCCACACCTTCATTTTTTGCAACCTCTATTAGCCTTTTTGCAAGAACCTCGCAAACTGCCATTTGGAATGAGGAGGCTATATCGTTTATCGGGATTTCTTCACCCTTTTGCTCCAAATTGTGTATAAGGTTTATTACCGATGTTTTTACCCCACTAAAGCTAAATTCTAACGAGTCAGCAAGTTGTACCCTCGGGAACTTAAAAGCATCAGAGCGACCATTTTTCGCTGCCTGTTGTATGGCTGGGCCACCTGGGTAACCAAGACCTAAAACACGAGAAACTTTATCAAAAGCCTCCCCTGCCGCATCATCACGAGTGCGAGCGATAACGCTATAAGTATTATAATCAGTTACCTTTGCTATTGTGGAATGTCCACCAGATGCCACAAGGCACACAAATGGAGGCTTTAAATCCTTTGAGGCTATATAATTCGCACAAATATGCCCCTCTATATGATGCACAGGAATAAGTGGTTTTTTAAGCGCAAAGGCGAGTGACTTTGCGTAATTTACACCAACAAGCAGGGCACCAACAAGCCCCGGTGCATAGGTTACAGCAATTGCATCGATATCATCAAATGTTGAATTTGCCTCAGTTAGTGCCTCTTCCACTACCTGTGAAATACACTCAATATGCTTTCGTGATGCAATTTCTGGCACAACCCCACCATATAATTTGTGAAGCTCTATTTGTGATGCAATTATATTCGATTTAACGTCAAATGCATCAGAGCAATCCACAACTGCCGCTGATGTTTCGTCACAGGATGATTCAATTGCTAAAATTCGTTTCATATTTTCATCTCCAAGGTCATAATAATTGCGTCCTCGTTTGTGTCGGAGTAGTATCTTTTACGAATGCCTACCTCTTTAAAATTATATTTAGAATATAGATTTTGTGCAGGAACATTCGACTTCCTCACTTCAAGTGTTAACATAGATAGTTCAAGCCTTTTTGCATTGTTAATTAATTCACATATAAGCCTCTCGCCTATCCCTTGCCGACGGTAATTTGGCGACACTGCTACATTTGTTATATGCCCCTCGTCAAGTATTTTCCACATTCCAACATAGCCCACAACATTTTTTTCATCGTCTGTTGCCACAAGATAATGTGCAATATTGCTTTTTAGTTCATCTGCAAACATTTCCTTCGACCACGGAAGTGAAAAACATATTTTTTCAAGCTCTGCAACGCTATCTAAATGATTTTCACTAAATGGAACAATGCTAATCATTATTTTCACCCTTTAACCTTTTGGCAACTTTTTCTAAAAGTGTGGCAATGCTATCTCTACATATTATATATTTTGCTAAATCTCCGCCAAATGGATCAGGTATATCACCATTTTCCCCTGCAAATTCAGCTAATGTAAAGGTTTTATCATTTACACCAAAATATGTTAATATCATTTCTTTATGAGCCTGTGTCATACAAAGGATAATATCGCTATCTTCAAATATTTCCTTTGTGATTAGCCTTGATTTATGGCTTGAAATGTCAATTCCTATTTCCTTTGTGGCAAGCACTGCATTTTCACTTGGCGTTAGACCATTTGCAGTAATAATTCCAGCAGATGATATATCATAATTGCTTAAAATATTTTTCAAAATTCCCTCTGCCATTGGGCTTCGGCAGGTATTTCCTGTACAAACTAATAATATTTTCACTGTTATGACCATTAGCCTTTCAGGCTCACAAAATTTCATAAAACTTTTGACCTACTCCACATCGTGAGCCAGATAAGGCGTATAAATGGTCATATGCACATCTGCGTTTCGCCAGAGGCGAAAATTTCGCAGGTGCAATAAATTCACGTGTAAGTCTGAAAGAAACTTTCAGACTTACACCTCAACGATTTTATACCCTGCCGCCTTATATAGCCTGTTGCTTACTGCAAGGTTCATACCTTTATTGCCAATATCCTCTGCAAAAATAATATCAATATTTTCACTATCAAATTCACGCAAATGCGCAAATAAATTTGCAGCATATTCGCTTGAATTATCTCCAAGCTTTTTTATAACACAGTTATTAGGAAACAAAGCATTTGTATGGCTAAGCACACCTACACTTTTATATTTATTCGCATTATCATTTATATATTTTGCAAAATCACCACGAACAATAACCACCTGTGCTTTGGGTGCATAGTGTTTATACTTTACACCAGGCGAGCGTGGAGTTTCACCATCTTTAAATTCAAAATTTTGCTTTACCACACCTAAAACCTCTACAAGCTGTTCGTATGTAACGCCTCCTGGTCTAAGCAGTAACGGAATTTTCCCTGTTACGTCGATTACTGTGGATTCCACACCAACATCGCAGCTTCCACCATCAATAATTGCATGGATTTTGCCTGTCATATCCTCTGCAACGTGGACTGCTTTTGTTGGGCTTGGCTTGCCAGATGTATTTGCACTTGGTGCAGCAATAGGGAGCCCACTTTTTTCTATCAGTTTAAGCGCAATTTTATGGTTTGGCATACGAATTGCAACGGTGTCAAGTCCTGCGCTTACTATATTTGGCACTAAATTAGATTTTTTCATCACTATGGTAAGTGGCGCAGGCCAAAATTTATCAATTAAAACTCTCGCTAAAGGTGGAACCTCTAAAACTAAGCTTTCAAGCTGTTCCATATTAGAAATATGCACAATAAGTGGATTATCGGCAGGTCTTCCCTTTGCAGTAAAAATGCTACCAACAGCAACCTCGTCAAGTGCGTTTGCACCAAGCCCATATACTGTTTCAGTAGGAAAAGCAACAAGCCCGCCACCTTGCAAAATTTCTGCGGCACGGACTATATCGTCGTTTGAAGTTGTTAAAAATAATGTCTTCATTTGAAACTATTCGCCCCTTAGCTTTTCTGCTTGATAATGGGTTGTAAGTGCATCGATAATTTCATCAAGCTCACCATTTAAAACTGCATCTAATTTATGAAGTGTAAGCTTTATTCTATGGTCACTAACACGCCCATCTGGGAAATTATATGTTCTAATTCGCTCACTTCTGTCACCAGTTCCAACCTGACTTTTGCGCTGTTGCGCTATTTCGTCATGCTGTTGACCTTGTAATAGGTCGTATAGGCGTGAACGCAAAATTTTCATACCTTTTTCTTTATTTTTAAGCTGAGATTTTTCGTCTTGGCATGAAACAACAAGCCCTGTTGGTATATGTGTAATACGCACAGCAGAGTCTGTTGTGTTAACGCATTGTCCACCCGGTCCACCTGCACGGAAAACATCTATACGCAAATCATTTGGCCCTATATCAACCTCAACCTCTTCAACCTCTGGCAAAACTGCTACTGTTACAGTTGATGTATGTATTCTGCCACTACTTTCGGTTGATGGTACACGTTGAACACGATGAACGCCACTTTCATATTTAAGGCGACTATATGCGCCTTGCCCGCTTATGCCAAAGGAAACTTCCTTTATACCTCCAAGCTCGGTTGCGTTCATACTAAGAATTTCAGTTTTCCAACGCTTTGTTTCACCATACATTGAATACATACGCATAAGATTTCCTGCAAAAAGCGCCGCTTCGTCACCACCTGCGCCACCACGAATTTCAACAATAACGTTTTTATCGTCATTTGGGTCTTTTGGAAGCAATAAAACTCTCAAATCTTCTTCATATTCTGTTATTTTTTCCTTGCACTCATCAATTTCCATTTGTACCATTTCACGAAAATCTTTATCTGCCTCAACTAACATTTCCTTTGCCTCATCAAGCTGTGAGAGTGCAGATTTATACTCACGATATTTTTCTACGATTGGTGTTATATCTGAATGTTCCTTACATAGCGTACGAAATTTATTTTGGTCAGCTATAACCTCTGGGTCGCTTATTGAGGTTGATAGTTCCTCGTAATGCTGTTCTAAAAATGACAATTTGTCAAACAAAATCTGTTCCTCCGATTATTTTAAGTTTAGTTGACCAAGTGATGATGCTTTTAAATATTCATTGATAAACCCATCAATATCACCGTCCATTACTGCGCCCATATTACCCATTTCAAAATTGGTTCTATGGTCCTTCACAAGGCTGTATGGCTGGAAAACGTATGAGCGTATTTGACTTCCCCACGCTATATCCTTATACTCACCTTTTAAATCCTCTATTTTTTCTTTATTCTCTCGTTCCTTTGCCTCAATTAGCTTTGCTTTTAGTAGCTTCATTGATGTTTCACGGTTTTTATGCTGTGAACGTTCACTTTGGCAGGATACAACTATTCCTGTTGGTATGTGAGTTATGCGTATTGCACTATCCGTTTTATTAATGTGCTGACCACCTGCGCCACTTGCACGAAAGGTATCTACACGTAGATCCTCTTGATTTATATCTATTTGAACATCCTCGTCAATTTCTGGCATAACATCAACAGATGCAAACGAGGTATGCCTGCGCCCTGAAGAATCAAACGGTGAAATTCTAACAAGCCTATGCACACCTTTTTCTGATTTTGCATAGCCATACGCATTTAAGCCCTCGATTAGAATTGTTACGCTCTTTACCCCTGCCTCGTCACCTGCAAGGTAATCAAGTGTTTCTAACTTAAAACCATGCCTCTCTGCCCAGCGTGAAAACATCCTAAGTAGCATTTCCACCCAATCCTGCGCCTCTGTACCACCTGCGCCTGCGTGGAGAGTCATTATAGCATTATTTTTATCATACGCACCAGATAAAAGAGTTTCAAGGCGCATAGCTTTCAGCTCGTCTACAAGCCTTTTATGCCCTTCTTTTACCTCGCCCACTACTGATGAATCTTCCATTTCTATGCCAAGGCTAACGAGGGTAACCATATCCTCGAAGTGTTGATATAACGCATTGTAACGGCTTACTTTATCTGAAAGCTGTTTGGACTTTTGCAGAATTTTTTGGGCAGTTTCCATATCAGAGTAAAAGTCTACTGCTGATGTTAGTTCTTCAAACTTTGCTATCTCGGAATTTGTGTTAGAGATGTCAAAGTGAATCCCTCAATTCAATTATATCTTTTTCTAAAGCGTCTAACGAAAGACGGTATTCTTCAAATTCAAGCATATATTCAACCCCTTTATTGACCACAACATTTTTTAAACTTTTTACCACTACCACATGGGCACAGGTCATTTCTGCCTGTTTTATCGCCCTTTACCACTGGTTTTTTCTTTTGTGGCTCACCATCATCACCATGAGATTCCACAAGTGGCTCGGCTACTTGTTCACGCTTTAATTCACCACTATTATTTCTTGCATGGCAAATATATTTAACCGTATCTTCTTTTATTGCCTCTATCATTTCCTCGAACATATTCATACCCTCGAACTTGTATTCAACAACAGGGTCTCTTTGTCCGTACGCTCTAAGACCAATACCTTGGCGCAATTGCTCCATAGCATCGATATGGTCCATCCATTTTTGGTCAACCACTTGAAGCAGGATTATGCGCTCAAGCTCACGCATATTTTCCTCGCCAAATTCCTGCTCTTTCCTATTATAAACCTCAGTGGCTGCATCTATTATTAAGTCTTTTAATTCTTCTCTTCTTAGTGCAAATTTTTGCTCATCCTCAAGCTGAACATCAATACCATACATTTCAATCATTTGTGCAAAGAATGTTTCCCAAGTCCAATCATCAGCAAACTGATGCTCGCCAACTGTTAAAGCAACAATTTTATCTGCCATTGCATCTACCATTGACAAAATATTATCACGCAAATTATCGCCAGCCAAAACCTTTTGACGTTGACCGTAAATAATTTCACGTTGTTTATTCATTACATCATCATATTGTAAAACGTGTTTACGAGTATCAAAATTTCTGCCCTCAATTTTCTTTTGGGCGTTTTCTATAGCGCCAGATAGCATTTTAGCCTCGATAGGTTGATCCTCCTCTAAGCCTAACGCCTCTACCATTCCAGTTAGCCTATCTGAACCAAATAGGCGCATTAAATCGTCCTCAAGTGAAATGAAGAATTTTGAAGAACCAATATCCCCTTGACGACCAGCACGACCTCTTAATTGATTATCGATACGTCTGCTTTCGTGGCGTTCCGTACCTATAATAAACAAACCACCAGCTTCTATAACCTCTTCACGCTCTGCATCTATTTCTTCTTTGAATTGCGAGTAAAGCTCTTTAAATACTGCCCTTGCATTTAATATTTCCTCGTCATCTGTATCTGCAAAGCCTGTTGATTCTATTATCAAATGCTCCTCGAAGCCTTGTTTTTTCATTTGCGTTTTCGCCATATATTCTGCGTTACCACCAAGCACAATATCTGTACCACGACCAGCCATATTTGTGGCAATTGTAACTGCACCCTGCTTACCTGCTTGTGCAATTATTTCTGCCTCTTTTTCGTGGAATTTTGCGTTAAGCACAACGTGTGGAATACCTTGTTTTTTAAGTGCACTTGCAAGCTCCTCTGATTTTTCAATCGTTATCGTACCAACAAGCACAGGCTGACCTTTTGCGTGGCATTCTTTTATTTGCTCTATAACTGCCGAGAATTTGCCTTTTTCATTTTTATAAACTGCATCTGGCAAATCTTTTCTTGCAAGCTCCCTATTTGTAGGTATAACAATAACATCAAGCTTGTAAATTGCTTGAAATTCATCTTCCTCTGTTTGAGCAGTACCTGTCATACCTGAAAGCTTTTTATATAACCTAAAATAATTTTGGAAGGTAATAGTTGCAAGTGTTTTGCTTTCACGCTCTACCTTTACCTTTTCCTTTGCCTCTATGGCTTGGTGAAGACCATCACTATAACGCCTACCAAACATAAGGCGACCTGTGAATTCGTCAACAATTATAACCTCACCATCCTTCACAACATAGTCTTTATCCCTGCGCATTATTCCATGGGCACGAATTGCTTGGTTAATGTGATGTGAAATAGTAAGGTTTTCAGGGTCTGAAAGGTTTTCAAGCCCAAAGCTCATTTCCGACTTTTTTATACCATGCTGAGTAAGTGTTGCTGTATGACCTTTCTCATCAACTATATAATCTGCATCAAGTTCTTCATCATCGTGTTGCTTGCTATCTGTTTCTTTAATTTTTACATATTTTAGTGAGCGTGCGAATTTATCTGCAGTTTCGTAAAGAATTGTAGATTTATCCCCAGCGCCAGAAATAATAAGTGGAGTTCGTGCCTCGTCCACAAGTATGCTATCAACCTCATCCACAATGGCATACGGCTGACCACGTTGCACCTTTTGTTCCTTGTATATAACCATATTATCACGAAGGTAGTCAAAGCCAAGCTCATAATTCGTTACATAAGTAATATAAGAATTATATGCCGCACGACGCTCGTCATTGTCTAAATCATGTATAATAAGCCCTACTGTAAGCCCAAGGAATGAATGTAGCTTGCCCATCCATTCACTATCCCTCTTTGCAAGGTAGTCATTAACGGTTACAATATGAACGCCTTCGCCAGTTAGCGCATTAAGGTATGCAGGAAGTGTTGCAACAAGGGTTTTACCCTCACCAGTTTTCATTTCAGAAATACGCCCTTGATGTAGAACAATACCACCCAAAATTTGCACAGCAAAGTGTCGCATACCAAGAACTCGCCATGATGCCTCACGTACTACCGCAAATGCCTCTGGAAGTATATCGTCAAGCGTTTCACCATTTGCAAGCCTGTTTTTAAATTCAGGAGTTTTCGCTTTTAATTGTTCATCTGAAAACTTTCTAATGCCCTCTTCAAATGCCTCTGCTTTCTCAACTATCGGCATAAGCCTTTTAAGTTCTCTATCGCTATATGTTCCAAATATTTTATTAAATATATTTTTCATAATTTCACCCCATATATATTTTACCCTACTTCTTTCTATATTAACACATATTGCCATATAATACAACCATTTTATGAATTTTAAAAAGCGTTTGTGGCTAAAAGGCCGCAAACGCTTTATCGATAGCTATTAAAGTTTTTGATATGTCTTCATTAGTTATTGCATTAGAAATAAATACCGCTTCAAATTGAGATGGCGCAAGATATATGCCTTGCCCTAACATTTCTTTGAAATATTTTGCGAACATATTTGTATCGCTTGTTTGTGCAGTTTTATAATCTGTAACCTCGCAATCTGTGAAAAAAACAGTAAACAAGCTTCCAAGCTTATTTATTTTAATCTTAACTCCATACTTTTGCGAGGCACGAATAAAACCATCAGTTAAGGCATTAGCCTTGCTTTCTAATTCATTATATATGTTTTTATTATCCCGTAGTTCCTTTAAGGTTGCAAGCCCAGCGGCGGTTGCAACAGGGTTGCCAGATAATGTGCCTGCTTGGTACACGCTACCAAGAGGTGCAACCATTGACATAATATCTCGCCTGCCACCATACGCCCCCATTGGCATTCCACCACCTATAATTTTGCCTAATGTTGTTATGTCTGGAATAACATTATACAGCTCCTGCGCACCACCATACGATGCACGAAAGCCACTTATAACCTCGTCAAATATAAGCAGAGAATTTGTTTCTTTTGTAACCTGTCTTAGGTATTTTAAAAATTCAATATTTGGTGTTACAACGCCCATATTGCCTGCAATAGGCTCCACAACGATAGCTGCAATCTCGTCACCAAATTCATCAAACAGCTTTTTCACACTATCTATATTATTATATTCTGCAATTAAGGTTGAATTAGCAGTATTAATTGGCACACCACTACTATCTGGAATACCTGATGTAAGTAGCCCAGAGCCTGCCTTTACAAGCATACTATCGCTATGACCATGATAGCATCCTGCAAATTTTACAATGTATTGCTTACCCGTGAAGCCTCTTGCAAGGCGGAGTGCACTCATAACTGCCTCGGTGCCAGAGCTTACAAGCCTAACCATTTCGATAGACGGAACAGCATCACAAATTATTTGTGCAATTTCAACCTCTGCCTCTGTTGGTGCGCCAAAGCTAAACCCATTTTTTATAGCATTTTCCACAGCTAAAACTACTGGTGGAAACAAATGCCCAAGTATCATAGGTCCCCAAGAGCAGACATAATCAATATATTCATTGCCCTCAACGTCATATATTTTCGAGCCATTAGCACTTTTTATAAACGGCGGCGTCATATTAACAGCCCGAAAAGCTCGCACAGGGCTGTTAACTCCCCCTGGTATAATTTCATTTGCCTTTTCAAATAATTCAATAGAATTCATTTTTTATCCCCTATTATTTTATTGACTTTAAAGTTACCATAACTAATTCAGGTGGGTTAAGCACCCTTGGATTAGCCATATCCTTGGAAAGCCCAGCGCTAACTACTAATTGCGAGTCACCATTTCTGTAATATCCTTTAATATATTTATCACTTTTATGCCTTTGAGATAGGAGGAAATCTCCAATAAATGGCAATCCAATTTGACCACCATGCAAATGCCCAGATAGTGTTAAATCGAATGGATACTGTGCAACTGTATCAAACAAATTCGAACGATGAAAAAGAAGTATATTAAAAAGCCTTTGATTTGCTTTAATATTCGAAAGCTCTTTAAGTCCTTTCTCGACAACAGGAAGGCGCATTTCAGCATCGGCATACACAACATCTTCAAAGCCTGTTAATGCTATATTGCTGTTTTGGTATGTAATTTCAACGCTTTTGTTATTCAAATTTATAATTCCATGGTTTTTTACTACGTTCATAAATTCTTTTTCATTTTCAGACCATTTTTCATGATTACCACTAACAAAATACATAGGTACTACATCCGAATTCTGATCTACAAGAGCTTCAAAATTGCCAAACGATGTATCCGTCGAATTAATCATATCACCAATTAAAACTATTATATTTGGCTTTAACTTTGAAATTTTTTCGGTTATCTTGCTATAATTATCTGAATTATGAAAATCTACAAGCATTAATATTTTATAACCATCAAAAGGGAGTGGTAATTTCTCGGAATATACACTATATTCCGAAACACCAACACTTTCATTTTCCCATATAACATATCCAACAATAGCACCTATAAAAAAAGCAAGCACTAAAATTATTGTAAAGAAAACCTTAATAATTTTAATTATCATATAACCCCTCTTTATTCTTCTATCACTTCTTCTTTTTTATTAACAACTTTTAGTTTGCCCACAATTTCAATAGTAATGGCAAGGACACACCCAAGCGCTAAGCCCATAACTAATGAAATAAGAAAATAAACCTTAAACGATAAATTAGTCATAATATTAACTGAGGATAAATATGTAATATACTTTCCTCCTTTATAGCTACGATAATCTGCTAACGTTAAATCTGTTAAGGTATACAGCTCGGATAGCTTTCTCTCTATTGTCTTATTTATTTCATTCACCTTTAAAATTAAGCTTTGTTTTACAGCTGGCAAAACAGAGTCATCCTTAAAGATATTTATAATATCTTGATAACCACCAATATCAATTAAATCGTTATTGCTTGCAACACCAGAATCAACAAATTGTGTTATGGTTTTATCGTAGGTTGTTTCTGAACGCTTGAATTTATCATCTTGCACAACAGTATTGCTTGACGAGGCATTATTTTGACCATTTTTAATTTGAGCCTTTACAGTATTGTTTTTAGCATATTCATTTAAAATATTAAATGAAATGTTTGATTCCTCGTTTTTCTTATTACTTTCAAGCTTTAATTTATCTATTTTGTATTCATACTTTTTTATTAGCTTTTCTTTGTCTAAGGTTAGCCTTCCACTAAATATATAGGCAAAGAGTGCTTTTATCTCTGAATTTTTTAGGTTATTGTATTCTCTTTGTAAATCCACAAAGTTCATACCAGTTTTTGAGGAACGAAAATCTTTATCCTGAGCGTGTATATCAATTAAATATGAAATAATGCTTTTAATTTTATCGTTAATTATTTCTGCCGTTTCTATATAATCATAATCGCCCGAAAAGGCTTTATCATTAAAATCTGGTGGAGTTGCTTGGTTTAAATACTTTTCACAGTAGAACCTATCATAATTTTTTATTATTGCCTCTAACATATTTCGTGCATACACGCCGTCCTTCGAGCTATTAACCCTGTAGCTAACGTAGTATTGAACTAGAAAGTATTCGTATTCCTCGCCCAATTTTGTTTTTGCTTTTTTTGAATCCTACAAGACATCCGATCAGTCCTTCGACAGTC